>NZ_VMMK01000048.1:14799-60437 GCF_013277255.1 Streptococcus sp. 2154 | reverse complement strand
GCTTGAAGCCATAATAAAAACCGTAGCTATCAAAAGAGATAAACTACAGTTCTATATGTTTAAACATTCTTACAATCTCTCAAACAGTTCTTGCATTTGCACATCATCTGGAACCAGTTTTAAGTAAGCTTGTGCATTGACTTTTGCTTCCTCAAAGTAGCCCAATTCACGCAAGAGATAGATATAGTGTTCCAAAAACTCTGGATTGTCCTTTAAATCTCCTGCCAACTCTTGGTAATGCTCATAGGCAGTATCCAAATCGTCCATTTCTTGATAGGAACGAGCAATCATCCACTTGGTCAAGAGATTTTCTGGCTCATCGCTCTGCAAGTCTAGAATATCCTCATAACGCTCCTGCTCCAGATAAATAGTGGCTAAACGAAGCAAGATTTCTTCTGTATCCTCAGCGTCTTCTTTAGCTGTTAGGAGATAATTTTCTGCCCCACTTGCATCATGCAATTCATAAGAGAATTGCGAAGCAGCTAGCAAGAGGCGAGTTTCAAAGGGATTTTTCTCTAAGCCTTGCTTAGCGATACGCAGGGCTTCTTGAACTTGATGTTCCTTATGTAAGGCCTGGCTATAACCATATTCATAGCCTTCAAAGTCAGGAGAAATGGTATCAAGCTGCTTAAAGTAAAGGGTGGCTTTTTGGTATTCTTCTTGATCAAAGTAAAGGCTGGCCAACTCAAAAGCTGTTAGGTCATCGTATTCTAACTCCAGGGCTTTTTCTAAAAACTCAGTAGCCGTTTCAAATTTCCCTAACTGGGCATAGGCAAAACCAATTCGTTGATAGGTGGAAATGCCCGTTTGCTCATAAATAGTACGATTATCTAACTGGGCATAGCCTTGAATGGCCTCTTGGTAATTTTCCAACTCACTATCCAACTCTGCCAAACCCAATATCAAGAGAGGATCCTCTGAGTAGGTCAAAGCCTCCAGCAATTTCTCACGCGCCACATCTGTCAAACCTTCCATCTGGTAAAGATCTGCCTTCAAAGCCAAAGCCGAAACATACCAGTCACTGTCAGCTTGGATTTCCTCAAGATAAGCAAAGGCTTCTTCGATTTGACCATCCTCGCTAGCAATTGCAGCTAGATTAAGATGAAGCTCTGGGAAATCCTCTACAATTTTCAGGTAAATCTCCTTTGCCTGAGGATAAAAACCAATTCCTTCAAGATAAGTTGCCAACTCATACAGAAGGTCACTTGGATCATTTTCTAAAGCTTTGACGAAATAGTGCTCAGCCTTGGCTAAATCTTGCTCCTCCAAAGCCTGTAACATCTGTTGACTATTGTTCACTTTTGACTTCCTCGCCCTCTAATTCATATAGACCACTGACTGCCTTATACCATTCGAAAATGGCTGAAATGACAACCTTAGCAGAGGCATAAACTGGAATACCAAGTAAAACTCCCCAGATACCAAACATAGATCCTGAAGTTAACAAAACAAAGAGAACATTAATGGGATGGATGTTTAATTGACTTCCCAAAATCAATGGAGAGACAAAACGGCCTTCAATAGTTTGTTCTACGATAAAGACAATCACTACTTTCAAAAGCATAACTGGACCAGCAATCAACCCCAATACTAGGGCAGGAAGCATGGCTAGAAAGCTACCAAGATAAGGAACCAGATTTAAAATACCAGCAGTAACCCCCAACGTAACTGCATAGCGTAGACCAATAATCTTGAAGAAAATCATAAACATTACTGCTACAATAATAGCCACTGTTACTTGCCCTCGAACATAGTTGGACAACTGTTGATTCACATCTGATAAAACTTGTCCAACAGGTTCCTTCAATTTTCTTGGCATAAATTGGGTCAAATAGTTACGCAAGCCTTTCCCATCACGCAAGAGATAAAAGAGCATGAAAGGAACGATAATCAAGGCAACAATCACTTGAGAAGCTCCGCTAATAAAGGCACTCACCCAGTTGACTGCCTGAGATGAAACCTTGCTCGCCCAAACTGTAGCCTGACTAGAGAAGTTTGTCAAAACCTGCTCTAACTGAGGTCTGAAATCATCTGGCAGGTGCTGGGCTACCAATCCATTAACAATCCTATCTATATCTTCTAAGTAAACAGGAACGTTTCTTGCAAAGGTCAAAACCTGACGTTGCAGATTTGGAATAGCTACTGCCAAGCCCCAAATGATAAAGATAGCGATGATGACAAAGACAATAGTGATAGCTATGACACGATTCACCTTATGCTTCTCCATCCAATCAACAATAGGATTTAATAAATAATATAGTAAACCAGATAGAATAACTGGCAGCATCACAACTGCCAAAAAGTCTAAAACAGGTGAAAATAGAAAACTAATCTTACTTAAAATAAAAAGATTCAGTCCCAATAATAAGGTTACCAAAAATACCGTAATGGCCTTGTTATCCAAAAACCACTTGAAAAACCAAGACAGGCTAAAATGTTTCTCTTTTTGTTCCATAAATACTTCCTTTCTATCGTTCTCTCATTATACCATTTTTAAATCAAAATAACTCTTTTTTAAAGTGCTTACATCTAATTGGATGTCTTTAATTGGCTTGTTTTTGTGATATAATAGTCTTATCTTTATATAGAGGTAAAGTTATGAAAGAAACTGTTTATTTTGGAACTTACACACGTCGGACTTCCCAAGGGATTTACAAGGCTGACTTTGATACAGAAACTGGTCAGCTTTCAAACCTAGAACTTTTTGCAGCTGAACCAAGTCCAACCTACCTTGCCTTTGACCAGCACCAACATTTATACACCGTTGGTAGTCAAGACGATAAGGGGGGAATTGCAGCCTATCAAACTGACGGGACTGTGTTAAATCATGTCGTTGAGGAAGGAGCTCCCCACTGTTATGTTGCTGTCGATGAAAAGCGTAATTTGGTCTATGCAGCCAACTACCATAAAGGACAGGTACTGGTTTATAAACGTCAGAAGGATGGGAGCCTTTTACTTAGTGATGTAGATCAACACAGTGGCCAAGGTCCACATGAAAATCAAGCATCTCCTCATGTTCACTATACAGATTTAACACCTGACCACTATCTAGTGACCTGCGATTTGGGTACTGACCAAGTCATCACTTATGACCTTGACCAAGAAGGAAAATTATCTAAGCTCTACACCTATCACAGCCAGCCAGGAGCAGGCTCACGCCATATCGTTTTCCATAACCACTATAAAATCGCTTATCTGATTTGTGAACTCAATAGTACTATCGAGGTTTTAATCTACGATGGTGTTGGCGAATTTGAACGTATGCAGGTTATTTCAACTTTACCAGACGGTTATGAAGGCTTTAATGGAACCGCTGCTATTCGTCTCTCTAAAGACGGTAAATACCTCTACGCTTCTAACCGTGGTCATGATTCTATCGCAGTATATACCATCCTTGCGGACGGTAGCTTAGAGTTATTAGAAATCGTTCCAACACATGGTCAGACTCCACGTGATTTTGATTTGACACCTGACCAAAAATTTCTCATTGCTGTCCACCAAGACTCTGACAATGCAACTGTCTTTAAACGTAATTGTGACAATGGTCGTCTAGCAGAACTCTCCAACGACTTCCATGTTCCCGAAGCAGTCTGCATCCGTTTTGCTCCTTAATACTCTTCAAAAATCTCTTCAAACCACGTCAGCGTCGCCTTACCGTAGGTATGGTTACTGACTTCGTCAGTTCTATCCACAACCTCAAAACTGTGTTTTGAGCAACCTATGGCTAACTTCCTATGTTTGCTTTTTGATTTTTATTGAGTATAAAACACCATAAAAAAATGAACTTGGAATTTTCAAGTTCATTTTTTCTTATAGTCTATTTCCGACATTAATACGGTTAATGGCACGTTGCAGCGCAATCTTCGCACGACGTTCTTGGTCAATCAAGTGTTTGTCTTGTGCTTCTTCAATTGCACGTTCTGCACGAAGTTTGGCACGTTCTGCACGACTGATATCGATATCACGAGCACGTTCTGCAGAGTCAGCGACGATTGTGATCATATCATTGGCAATTTCAATAACACCGCCATTTACTGCAATCCAGTTCACGTGATCTTCGTCATCAATACGTTTCACCTTTACTTCATCAACTGCTAAAACCGCAATCATATTTTCATGTCGTGGCAAGATCCCCATCTCACCATCCAGAGTTCGAACCGATACATAGCTGGCATGGTGATCATAGACGAGACCATCTGGTGTCACGATCTGGACAGTTAACTGAGTCATAGATCACCTCTTAAAATCCCATTTTTTCAGCTTTTGCAATCACATCTTCGATAGAACCTACACCACGGAAGGCATCTTCTGGCAAGTGGTCGTATTTACCATCAAGGATTTCCTTAAAGCCACGTACCGTTTCAGTAACTGGAACATAAGAACCTGGCTGGCCAGTAAATTGTTCCGCAACGTTGAAGTTTTGTGACAAGAAGAACTGGATACGACGGGCACGAGCCACCAAGGTCTTTTCTTCATCAGAAAGCTCATCCATACCAAGGATAGCAATGATATCTTGCAATTCATGGTAACGTTGAAGGACACGTTTTACTTCTGCAGCAACTGCATAGTGCTCTTCTCCAACGATTTCAGGTGCCAAGGCACGTGAACTTGAAGCAAGTGGGTCAACGGCTGGGTAGATACCCAATTGTACCAACTTACGTTCCAAGTTTGTTGTTGAATCCAAGTGAGCGAAGGCTGTTGCTGGCGCTGGGTCAGTATAGTCATCCGCTGGCACATAGATAGCCTGGATAGAGGTTACAGACCCCTTCTTAGTTGATGTGATACGTTCTTGCAATTGACCCATTTCCGTAGCAAGGGTTGGTTGGTAACCAACGGCTGATGGCATACGACCCAAAAGGGCAGATACTTCTGAACCAGCCTGAGTGAAACGGAAGATATTATCAATAAAGAGAAGCACGTCTTGGCCTTCTACATCACGGAAGTATTCAGCGATTGTCAAACCAGTAAGGGCAACACGCATACGTGCTCCTGGTGGCTCATTCATCTGACCAAAGACCATGGCTGTTTTCTCAATAACGCCTGATTCTTTCATTTCCCAGTAAAGGTCATTCCCCTCACGAGTACGTTCCCCAACACCGGTAAATACTGAAATACCACCGTGTTCTTGGGCAATGTTGTGAATCAATTCTTGGATTAAGACGGTTTTACCAACTCCGGCACCACCGAAGAGTCCAACTTTACCACCTTTAAGGTAAGGGGCAAGAAGGTCGATAACCTTGATCCCTGTTTCAAGGATTTCAGAAGAGGTAGACAATTCATCAAAAGTTGGAGCTTTTTTATGAATTGGCTGACGCTCTGCGTCTTCTGTAAAAGGAGCTTCCAAGTCAATGGTATCTCCCAAAACGTTGAAGACACGTCCCAAAGTTTCTTTACCTACTGGTACAGAGATTGGACGACCTGTGTCCAATACTTCCATTCCACGAGTCAAACCATCTGTTGATTCCATGGCGATAGTACGAACCATACCATCTCCCAACTCTAAGGCTACTTCAAGGACGATTTTTGTTTTTCTTTCGTCATTTTTGTAGACGACAAGTGCATTGTTAATCTCAGGAAGTTTTTCCCCTGCTGCAAACAAGACGTCTACAACGGGACCGATAACCTGAGCAATTTTACCTGAACTCATCTCCTTCTCCTATTCTATATAAGATACTGTCGGTTCCTAGTTCAACTAGGTCCTAAGTTCATTTTCATACGAGCTGGACTAGAGCCTATTCTAAGGCACTAGCACCTGCTACGATTTCTGTAATTTCTTGTGTAATCGCCGCCTGTCTGGCACGGTTATACTGAATTGTCAAATCATTGATGACTTTCTTAGCATTATCAGTCGCTGTTTGCATGGCTGTCATACCAGCAGCATTCTCAGCTGTCTTGGCATCGATAATGGCACCGTAAATCATACTTTCTGCAAACTGAGGCAACAACTGCTCCAAAATTTCTTCTCGGCTGGTTTCCAATTCAAAAGTCAAGCTGTAGTCTTCATCCGCTTCATTTGGATCCAAGTCAACAATCGGAAGCATTTGTTCCACACGCATTTGACTGGTTAGCGTATTGACATGGTGGTTGTAGCAAACATAGAGTTCATCAAAGAGTTCATTTTGGTACATTTCAACAGTTTTTGAAATAATCTTACGAACTTGATCAAAGCTAGGCTGATCCGCCAAGCCACGTAATTCATAAAGTGGTTGAATACCACGAGCCTTAAAGAAATCAGCTCCCATTCCACCGATACAGATCATTTCAAAACCTGTACCGTCTGGGTGGTATTCTTCTTTCAACTCCATAACGGCTTTCAGAATAGAAGAATTATACCCTCCAACCAAACCGCGATCTGAAGTAATGACGATATAGCCTGTCTTCTTCACAGGACGGCTAATCAGCATGGGATTGGTTGAGCCACCAGCTCCATTACCATGAAGAATATCTGTCAAAAGTTTGCGAACTTTCTGAGCGTAAACTTGGAAGTTGCGAGCAGCTTCTTCAGAGCGACCTAGCTTAGCAGCTGATACCATTTGCATGGCATTAGTGATTTGACTCGTATTTTTTGTTGAGGCGATTTTTGTTTTAATATCATTTAGAGATACTGCCATCTGACACCTCTATTCTTATTGGAAGCTAGATTGATTGAGAAACTCTGTAATCGCAGCATCCAAGACTGCTTCTTCTGGCAAGTCTTTTGTATCACGAATGGTTTCCAAAATATCTGGATGTTGAGCGTCAAAGAAGGCATGGAACTCTTCCTCGAAACGAACAATATCATCTACTGGAACAGTATCCAAGAAACCATGTGTCAAAGCATAGAGAATGGTTACTTGTTTCTCAACAGGTAAGGGTTTGTGAACAGGTTGTTTCAAGACCTCAACGGTACGACGTCCACGGTTCAACTTAGCCTGTGTTGCTGCGTCCAAGTCAGAACCAAACTTAGTGAAAGCTTCCAACTCACGGTATGAAGCAAGGTCGATACGAAGTGTACCAGCAACCTTCTTCATGGCTTTGATTTGTGCAGAACCACCTACACGCGATACAGATGAACCCGCATCGATGGCTGGACGAATACCCGCATTGAAGAGACCATCACCAAGGAAGATTTGTCCATCAGTGATAGAAATCACATTGGTTGCGATATAGGCAGAGATATCTCCTGCTTGTGTCTCGATAAATGGTAGAGCTGTAATTGATCCACCACCAAGTTCATCAGAAACTTTAGCTGAGCGCTCAAGCAAACGGCTGTGAAGGTAGAAGACATCTCCTGGGAAAGCTTCACGACCTGGAGGACGACGAAGCAAGAGTGACAGTTCACGATAAGCTACCGCTTGTTTTGATAGATCATCGTATACAATCAAAACATGCTTCCCTTGGTACATAAATTCTTCCGCCATGGCAACCCCAGTATAAGGAGCTAGGAAGAGCAATGGAGATGGTTGTGAAGCAGAGGCTGTCACAACGATTGTGTAGTCCAAGGCACCGTACTGACGAAGTGTTTCTACTTGCGTACGAACTGTTGATTCTTTTTGTCCAATTGCGACATAGATACAGATCATATCTTGATCTTTTTGGTTCAAGATTGTATCAATCGCAATGGTTGTTTTCCCTGTCTGACGGTCACCGATAATCAACTCACGTTGACCACGACCAATCGGTACAAGGGCGTCAATAGCTTTCAAACCAGTTTGCAATGGTTCTGAGACTGACTTACGTTGCATGACACCAGGAGCTGGCGCTTCTACTGGACGAGTTTTATCAGTGTGGATTTCTCCCAGACCGTCAACCGGACGACCAAGCGGATCCACAACACGACCAATCAGACTTTCACCTACTGGGACTTCCATGATTTTACCTGTACGGCGGATTGTATCGCCTTCACGAATATCTGTAAAGTCACCTAGGATGATAATACCAACGTCTGTTGACTCCAAGTTTTGAGCCATACCATAAGAGCCGTTTTCAAAGATCAACAACTCTCCACTCATGGCATTGTCAAGGCCATGAGCACGCGCGATACCGTCCCCGATATAGGTTACAACACCTGTTTCAGTCACATCAAAATTGGGTTTGAAATTTTCAATTTGTTGCTTAATTAAAGCGCTGATTTCTTGTGCGTTAATTGCCAAAAGAACACCACTTTCTATTTCAAATTTTCTTTAACAACTTTAAGTTGTTGTTTAATACTCACATCAATTGTCTTGTGATTGGCAAAAATAACAAAACCACCAATGAGACTTTCATCGATTTGTTCTTTTACACTCCTTACTTTCAGAGACATTTTCTTCTCAATCAAAGGGAGCAAACGACTCTTTTGTTCATCAGTTAGAGGATGAGCAGCAGTAATCGTCACTTCAAATCGATTTGTTTCTTTTTCAAGTCGGTCCAAGCAATCTACAAGCACATCATAAAAAAGATTTGCTCTGTGATTGTAGACCAGAACCTGGATAAAGTTTTGTAATAAAGGTGACACAGAGTCTTGGAAAAAAGCAATCGTTTTTTTCTTGTCAGACTCATCTACTGTCACTTTTTTTAAAAAAGAAGGTAAACCTGTTTCTTCAGCAACTTGCTTGATTTGAGTCAAGTCTGAAAAGATACGGGCTTCTTCTCCTTTTTCAAGTACCAATTGGACAAAAGGCATGCTGTATTTTTCAATTACCTTTACTGTTTTCTTGTCCATTAAGCTTCTCCTAGCTGATCGATATACTGATCAATGAGTTCTTTATGGGCATGACCGTCAAGGTTTTGTGAGATGATTTTACCAGCTAGGCTGATGGTCAAATCTGCTACCTCACCCTTAACGCTTTGTAAAGCTTCAGCTTTGTTTTGAGCAATTTCTTGGTTTGCTTTTTCTTTTAAGCGTCCTGCTTCTAGTTTAGCATCTGCTAAGATATTAGCCTTACTTTGCTCAGCTGTTTCCTTTGCATTTTCAATGATTGTCTTAGCTTCTTTACGGCTACCAGCCAATTCATCTTCGCGTTTTTGAGCCAATACTTCTGCTTTTTGACGGGCTTCTTCAGCTCTGTCAATATCTGAAGCAATTTTTTCAGCTCTTTCTTCGAAAATGCCTGTAATATTAGACCATGCAAATTTTTTAATCAAGACTAGCAAAAGAATAAAAGAGCCAGTGATTAAAATAAAATTACCAATCAATTCACCTACTGTTACGTGCATCAGTTACTCCTTTCTATTCCTCTTCAATATTAATCTTATTCCCTAAATACACAGATGTCAAAAGAGTAAAGACATAAGCTTGGATGCAGGAAATAAAGACAGAAAATGCAGTCCAAGCCAAATTAGCTCCAAAGGCTACTGGATACCAATAAATAGCTTGGTGGGAAAGAAGAAGTAACAAACTCGTCATGACCTCTCCTGCAAAGATATTCCCAAAAATCCGCAAAGCCAAAGATAAGAAGTTTGTAAATTCTTCCAAGATATTCATCGGTATGACAAAAACAGGACTCATAAAAGATTTTATACTTTTTTTAAATCCACGACGACGAACGCTTTCTATATGTGTCAACAAAATGACAAGAAAAGATAAGGTTAAGTCATACTGTAAATTAGCGGTTGGCGAACTCCACCAGTTAGTCCCATCGATCGTTTGAAGCTTTGTCATTAAGCCAAGGTTATTGGCAATCACCATGAAAAGAAATAAACAAAGGAAAAAGAGTGAGTAATCTTTCATGTAGCGCGAACCAATGTTAGGTTCTGTAAATCCAATAACAAAGTCATAGACATACTCAAGTACATTTTGCTTTCCTTTGGGTTTCAAGGTCATATTGCGGCTTGCCCAATAAATAAAGACAAAAATAACTCCCACAATCAACAAGGTCATGGCTAACATAGTCAGATTGAAGATAACAGGACCAATAGAGATGATTGGATTAATACTTTCTTCCATCTAAAATCCTCCCTTTTCTTCTCGTTCCATGTATTTATTTGATAATAAATGAGAAGACAAGAGTTACAAAGAAAGTTCCTTCAATAAAGGCAACACCTAAAAACATCAAACTACGAAACTCAGAAAGCATATCTGGTTGGCGTGCTACTGATTTAAACAGTCCATTCATCAATAAACCTTCACCGACAGATACGCCCATACAGGCAATACATAAGCCTAAAAATGTTAAATTCATAACGAATTCTCCTTTAAAATAAAATTTACTTACTTAGTGTAGTCCTAAAATTTAAATTTGTCAACTTTTAACCGCTATTGGAAGCGTTTAATAAAAATTATTTCCATTTTCTTTCGGATTTCACTCTATTCTGAAAAACTCGAGAGGGGAATCTCGGATTAATGTCAATTTAAAAAGATAGAGAGTTTTTAGTTTAAATAAATTGTTTTAAGATATCAACCACATCACTTCTTTTCTTAACCCGATAAGCCTTGATTCCCAATTTCTCAGCTGCCATTGCATTGTACCCAATATTGCTCAGAAAGACACAATTTCTAGGTTATAACTGGTATTTATCGATAGTTACTCATATACATCAGTCCACCTCCATACTTATGTGCGAGCCTCTCTTTGTATTATACCTCCATACTCACCTTACAGATTCTTTTGCTAATAATATCTTTGCCCAATGTAGGGATAGTCTTGTAACCTAAAGACTTCCTTGTAGCCATACCTTTTATAAAAATCAAGAGCTTGAAACTGGTAGGTATTGACAAAGGCAAAACGACAGTTTCGATTCTTAGCTTCAGTTTCTGCTTGCTGCAATAGTTTTGAACCGATTCCTTGCCCTCTCAGTTCCTCTTTTACAAATAAATACTCGATTTCTAGCCAATTTCTAAAAGTCTCTACTATCAAACCTGCCAGGAGATTGCCCTTTTCATCTTCGACATAAAGATTAAGTGGCTCACTTTCAGCTTCCTCTCTTTTTGAACGGTTATAAACACGAATCAGATTCCCTATTTCTTGCGATTTATGTGAATCCTTATTTTTCAATCTAAAGTATAGTGAAATAAAATAAAACATGCGCAAATCGATTAAGGAATTTAATCTAATTTCTAACAATGTCTTAGAAACCAAAGTATACTATTTTAACTTCAATGCACTATACATCTAATACTCAATGAAAATCAAAGAGCAAAATAGGAAACTAGCCACAGGTTGCTCAAAGCATGGTTTTGAGGTTGTAGATAGAACTGACGAAGTCAGCTCATACTAAACTAAAATTAAAAAGCATTATATAGTAGTAATATGAAATCAACTAAAGAAGAAATCCAAGCTATCAAAACACTTTTAAGAGACTCTCGTACAGCTAAATATCATAAACGCCTTCAAATCGTTCTATTTCGTCTGATGGGTAAATCTTATAAAGAGATTATAGAGTTTTTAGACTGTAATCAAACAACGATTTGGCCAACTGTAAAAAAATATGAGGAGTTCGGACGCGATTCTCTCCTTCAAGAAATACGTGGTGGTCGTAACCATGCACATATGACAGTTGAGGAAGAGAAAGCCTTTCTTGCCCGTCATTTGAAGGCTGCAGAGGCAGGAGAATTTGTTACAATTGATGCCTTATTTCAGGCTTATAAAAAGGAGTTAGGTTCTTCCTACACACGTGATACCTTCTATCAACTCTTGAAGCACCATGGTTGGCGAAATATTAGGCCACGTCCAGCACATCCCAAGAAAGTAGACTCTCAAACCATTGTCGCGTCTAAAAATAAAATCTCAATTCAAGAAGCTCAGAAAGCGCTTTAAAACCAGTAGGCATTTTCGTAAGGTTCGCTTGATGTACCAAGATGAGGCTGGTTTCGGTAGAATCAGTAAACTGGGATCTTGTTGGGCTCCAATAGGAGTAGGTCCACATGTCCATAGTCACTATATACGAGAATTTTGCTATTGTTATGGAGCTGTTGATGCCCATACAGGCGAATCATTTTTCTTAATCGCTGGTGGATGTCATACTGAGTGGATGAACGCCTTTTTAGAAGAGCTTTCACAAGCTTATCCAGATGATTATCTTTTACTCGTTATGGACAATGCCATATGGCATAAATCAAGTACCTTAAAGATTCCGACTAATATTGGCTTTACCTTTATTCCTCCATACACACCAGAGATGAACCCCATTGAACAAGTGTGGAAAGAGATTCGTAAACGTGGATTTAAGAATAAAGCCTTTCGAACTTTGGAAGATGTCATGAATCAACTTCAAGATGTTATACAAGGACTGGAGAAGGAGGTGATAACGTCCATCGTTAATCGGAGATGGACTAGAATGCTTTTTGAAAGTAGATGAGTATTAAAACATGGTTTTGAGGTTGTAGATAGAACTGACGAAGTCAGTAACCATATATACGGCAAGGCGACGCTGACGTGGTTTGAAGAGATTTTCGAAGAGTAGCAAAATGGAAAAAGGAGTGAGTGAAGTACATCGCCTCCCCACTCCTTTTTCTGTTTTTAGGCTGTTTTTTCAACCTTCAAGATTTTTACATCATAGCTACCAACAGGCGTTTCAATGGTTGCTGTATCACCTGTTTTCTTGCCAATCAAGGCTTGTCCAATTGGGCTTTCATTTGAAACTTTACCTGCAAAGGCATCCGCACCCGCTGAACCTACGATAATATAAACTTCTTCTTCGTCCTCACCAATTTCTTGGATGGTGACTGTTTTACCAATCGCTACTTCGTCCTGGGCAACTGCGTCGCTATTGACGATTTCAGCATAGCGGATTTTTGTTTCTAAGCTAGAGATTTGTCCTTCGACAAAGGCTTGTTCATCCTTAGCTGCTTCGTACTCACTGTTTTCTGAAAGGTCACCGTATGAACGGGCAATCTTAATGCGTTCTACCACTTCTGGTCGACGAACCAATTTCAATTCTTCTAATTCTTTTTCAAGTTTTTCCTTTTCCTCAAGGGTCATAGGATATGTTTTTTCTGCCATTTTTCTCAACTTTCTTCTAATAATATTTTCTAAAGAAAATTATGTGAAGTATCACATAATTTTAGTTTGTTTGGTTTAATTTGCTGTTGACATGTTCAGCGACATTGCGATCGTGGTCTTCTTGATTATTAGCATAGTAGACCTTGCCTTCTGTGACATCTGCTACAAAGTAGAGGTTATCGCTCTTAGTTTGATTGATGCTTGACTCAATCGCATCCAGACTTGGACTATCGACTGGACCAGGCATGAGACCTACATTTTTATAAACATTATAAGGTGAATCAATGTTGGTATCAATCGCAACATCCTCAGCTAAGCTGATATTTTGCCCCAGTTTTCCTTGGGCATACAAGATTGCAATATTACTTTGAAGTGGCATATCACGATTCAAACGATTGTAGAATACACCTGCAATGAGCTTACGATCTTCTGTCTTGGCACCTTCTTTTTCGACCAAGGAAGCAATGGTCAACAACTCATTGACAGTCAAGTTTTTAGATTTGATAGTACTATAGTAAGGAGATAGGTTCTTATCCATAGCAGCTAACATCTCATCAATCAAGCTCTCAACAGTTGTGCTTTCCTTGATAGAATAAGTAGCTGGGAAAAGGTATCCTTCCAAACGATAACGCGCACCACTATCTTTTGCAGGCAAACTTTCCAATAAAGTAGGATATTTGGCTACTGCTTGACTGATAAACGTCTCATCTTGAACTTTTGCTAGGAAAGCATCCGCTGTCAAAGGCTCTTTGAAGTCACCTTGCAATTGACCTACCGCTTGAGCAATCTGATCCAAAGTATAACCTTCTGGAATTGTCAAAGTCGCAAGGACAGGTTCTTGTGGTTCATCTGTTCCACCTTTTTGCAACTCTTTGAGTAAGTCTTCTGTACTCATACTCTTTTGCAAATTGTAGTAACCTGCTTTCAAGTCGGTATAATTTTTATACTTGGCATAAAAGCTAAAAATCAGACCATGCTTTACCAAACCAGCTTTTTCAAGCGTCGTACCGATTTCTTGAACGTTTGAACCTTCTGGAATTCCAACCGTCACATATTGTTTCGATGAAGCATCCACAGGCTGTAAAGATGACTGAACATACTGGTAACCAAAGTAACCACCTGCTGAGAGCAAGGCAAGGAATACAAGGAATGAAATCACAAAGGCTTTCACATGTGACTTCTTCTCTTTCTTAGGCTTAACGGGTTTTGCTCCTTCTCTACGGCTACGACGTGGTGTATCGCTGATGATATCCACTGTTTCTGTAGCAGGCGTAGGTGTTTCTGGACCTGCTTGTTCTGCTTTTTTCTCTGCCGTCTTATAGGAAACAGCTACCCTTGTTGGGGTTTCATTGTATTCTCTTTCAAGTTTCTTAGGTCTAACAGGACCTGGTCCTGGTCTTGAACCACTTTCTTCCGCTGGAGAAGAAGGTACATCTTGACTTGGATGACTTGGATGACTTGGAACACCAGGAGTTTCTCTTTGAAGGTCATCTGCTGGAGAAGCTGGTACATCTTGACTTGGGTGAGTAGGCACGGTAGGAGCTTTTCTCATAATTTCCTCTACCGTTGACAAGGAATCAGCCATGAGTTCTTCAGCTGAAGGTTCATTTGCAGGAGTGCGAACTACTGCCTTATCTTCTTTCAGAACTTCATCATAGCCTTTTACTTTTTCTAAATCTCTCAGAATCTGCTCTTTAAAGCTTAATTTCTCTTCTTCTCTTGACTTTTCACTCAAAAGTTTTTCCTCCTTGTTGACAATCCATAATATTATATCTTAAAAGTCCAAGAAAAGCAACCTATGATACTTTTCCTAGCTTATTTTTTCGTTTCCCAAACCATATCATACCAGGTTTCCCCTGCAAAGGTTGACTGGGACAAGCCTTCATTGACAAATCCGTGCTTTTCATAGTAGGCGATGAGATAGTCATGACAGGTTAGGTTAATGCCATCTCTCTTATCTTCAAGAGCAACTTCTTTCAAGGCTATTAGTAATTTTTGTCCAAGTCCGAGGCCCTGTGCTTCTTTGGCAATAGAAAGACAGGTCACAGAGATATAACCACCAGGCTCATGACTATAGTCTTTTATTTCTTCTGTAAAGGACTGGTCTTGCAGATGGCGGTGTGGTCCAACTGGCCCTTCTATGTACCCCATGATTCTACCTACTTTTTCCGCAACCAGAAAAGAGGTCTGAATTTCTCGCAAATGCGATTCAAAAACAGATCGAGGAATAGCTTCTTCTACCGAGAAATTTTCTAGTTCAATCTCAACGATACGTTCTAAATCTTCTAATCTTGCTTGTCTGATCTTCATTGTACCTCCAGATAATAGGGATTAAACCAAATCATACTAAAACCCTGGCTAGTTTCATAAAGGGAAGTTTCTTCATCAATAAAACCGCTCATTTCAAAATAGGAAAGCAGCTCATCAGGACTCTTCAAACGAATCCCTTTGTAATCCAGCTCAACTGCCACCTCTTTCAAAGCCGCAAGAAGAAGTGTTCCCAATCCTTGTCTCTGATGGTCAGACTCAATGACTAAAGAATCTACTTTTAGACATTGCGGATTGTCTGACTGGGGACTTGATAGAATATAGCCTAAAAGTTGGTTTTCATCCCTAGCTAGAAGAAAGGTATCCGCACACTTACGGATACTTTCTTCTAAGATATGGGAAGGTTGCTGCTTTTCAGCCGGAAAAGACGAAGTTTGAAGTGCCTCTATCTCAGCCAAATCAGACTGACTTGCCTGAATGATCTTAATTGGAATTTCCATGAGAATAACCTATTGAACATTGCTTGTCAAGTTAGACAAGAGTCGTTCAAATGAATATTCATAGGTTTGGATATCTCCTGCTCCCATAAAGACATAGACAGCATTGTCATGGTCAAGGAGTGGTGAAACATTTTCAACAGTGATCACTTGGTGTTTCTTGTTGATTTTATTAGCTAGGTCTTCTACCTTGACATCTCCATGGTCTACCTCACGAGCTGACCCATAAATTTGCG
The DNA here is from genome assembly GCF_013277255.1 of Streptococcus sp. 2154. Taxonomy (NCBI): domain Bacteria; kingdom Bacillati; phylum Bacillota; class Bacilli; order Lactobacillales; family Streptococcaceae; genus Streptococcus; species Streptococcus sp. 2154. The sequence continues at coordinate 44,534 of NZ_VMMK01000048.1, read as the reverse complement.
CTAGGTAAACAGCATCTGCTTGGTTTAAAGCGTGGGCAAAGTCATCTAACAAGGCAATGGTTCTTGTAAAGGTATGCGGTTGGAAGACTGCTACAATTTCCTTGCTTGGGTATTTTTGACGAGCCGCATCCAAGGTCGCAATAATTTCTGTTGGATGGTGAGCAAAGTCATCGATAATCACTGTATCATTGACAATTTTCTCAGTGAAACGACGCTTAACACCAGCAAATGTTTTCAAGTGCTCACGCACCAAGTTCAAATCAAATCCTGCTGTGTAAAGAAGACCAATAACGGTTGTCGCATTCATGATATTGTGACGACCAAAGGTTGGGATGTGGAATTGCCCCAAGTCTTGTCCACGGAAATGAACGGTGAAGGTTGAACCAGTCGTAGAACGAAGAAGCTCACTAGCTACAAAGTCATTACCTTCTGCTTCAAAACCATAATAATAAATTGGTGCATCAGACGTAATTTTACGCAATTCTGCATCTTCACCATAGACAAAAAGACCCTTGGTAATTTGTTTAGCATAGTCGTTAAAAGCATTGAAAACATCCTCTAGACTTGTGAAATAGTCTGGATGGTCAAAGTCAATGTTGGTGATGATAGAGTATTCTGGGTGGTAAGGCATAAAGTGACGCTCATATTCGTCAGATTCAAAGACAAAATATTTGGCATTGGCCGAACCACGACCTGTCCCATCTCCAATCAAGAAGCTGGTGTCTGTGATGTGAGACAAGACGTGAGACAACATACCTGTCGTTGAAGTTTTTCCATGCGCTCCTGCTACTCCCATGCTAACAAAGTCACGCATAAAGCTACCTAGGAACTCATGGTAACGTTTGTAGCTGATACCATTTTGGTCTGCATAGGCAATTTCGACGTTGTTATCTGGACGAAAGGCATTTCCAGCGATAATTTCCATATCACCGTCTAGATTCTTTTCATCAAAAGGAAGAATAGTAATTCCTGCCTGCTCAAGACCACGTTGAGTAAAGTAGTACTTCTCAACATCTGATCCCTGTACCTTATGCCCCATTTGGTGCAACATCAAGGCCAAGGCACTCATCCCTGATCCCTTAATTCCGATAAAATGATATGTCTTTGGCATGTTTTCTCCCCTATTCTGTCATTCTGGTCAGATTCAACTCTTGGGCAACCCGACGTTCTTGTTCTGTTTGTTTACTTTTTTTATTGTAGATTTGGCTCTTCTTTAGAAAATCATAGTTGTTTTTCTTTGGAGCAGGTGCTGACACTTCTTCATTCTTGGTAGGGATAGAATGAACTTCTTCCGCCAAGATATAATGAGACTGGGTCAATTTTTGGCTATATTTGACAAATTCACCAGGATTTTCCTTTTGGAAAGGCGCTGTCGGTTGACTGCCCTGTCTAACAAGGCCTGATTTAGAATGACGTCTCGCACGGCTGAAATCCTGAGTTAGATAGTTAGCAGAGCGTTTCTTTTTCAAGTCTGCACGCGCTTCTTCACGCGCCACCTCCGCATAGCTCTTTCCTTCTTTTTTTACCCCTAAAGGAGCTTTTTTAGGTTTCTCGACTTGCTTTTCAATCGGTTTTACTGGCGCCTCTTCAGTAATAGGAGACCATTCTAAATAATTTTTATCTCGATACTCACCCTTGATATTACTGATCAGATCAGACTCATCGTACAAGTTCATGACTGGCATCTCAGTCAGCATGACCTCGTCATCTGACACCAATGGAAATCGTTCTTGTTTCATTTTCTATTTCCTTTCAACACTTCATTATAGCGTATTGTCTTGATTTTTCAAGTGCTGGCTTCAGAAATTCCCAAAATTTCTCTAATTTCTGCTAGGCTGAGACTGCCACGTGACTCTGTTCCATCCAATACTTGTGACACCAGATGTTTCTTTTGTTCTTGGAGTTCCTGAATTTTTTCTTCAATGGTTCCCCTGGTCACCAAGCGATAGACCTCAACCGTTTCTTCCTGACCCATCCGATGGGCACGGCCAATAGCTTGCGCTTCCACCGCAGGATTCCACCAAAGGTCAACCAAAATCACTGTATCAGCACCTGTCAGGTTCAGACCGACACCACCAGCCTTGAGGGAAATCAGAAAGGCATCTCTTTCCCCTTGGTTAAAGGCCTTGGTCATGTCTTGTCTTTCCTTGGCTGGAGTTGAACCTGTAATTTTAAAGGAAGTCATGCCCAAGTCTGGCAGTTCTTGTTCTATTTTCTCCAACATTCCCTTGAACTGAGAGAAAATCAAGACACGGTGTCCACCGTCTACCACCTGTACCAGCAGGTCTCGGAGACTATCCAGTTTGCCACTAGCTCCCTGATAATCCTCCATAAAGAGGGCAGGGGTGTCACAGATTTGGCGCAAGCGCATCAGACCAGACAAGATTTCCACACGACTTCGCTGAAATTCCTGATCTGATACTTGAGCCAATCTATCTCTCATCTGTTGCAACTGGGCTAGGTAGATAGCCTTTTGCTGGTCTTCCAGTTCATTCTTATAAACTACTTCTATTAAGTCTGGCAATTCGGTCAGAACTTCTTCTTTCTTGCGCCTCATCACGAAAGGCTTGATAAACTGAGCCACGCGTTCAGCTGGCAATTTCATAAATTCTTTCTTGCTTGGCAAAAGTCCTGGCATGACGATTTGGAAAATAGACCACAGCTCACCTAGATGGTTTTCAATCGGTGTCCCTGACAGAGCAAAAACTGACGGCACCACAAACTGTCTCAAGGTCTGGGCAATCTTGGTCTGGGCGTTCTTCATGACCTGAGCCTCATCTAAGAAAAGGAAGTCAAAGGCCATCCCCTGATAAAGCTCACTGTCCTGACGGAAGGTAGCATAGCTCGTCACATAGATTTGATGGCTTTCAGCAAGAATCTCCTCACGACTAGCTTTCAAACCATGAACAACAGCCACATCCAACTGTGGGGCAAATTTCTGAAACTCATCTGCCCAGTTGTAAATCAAACCTGACGGTGCTAAAATCAAGACTCGACTTTCTTTTGTCACTTGACTGGTCAAAAAAGCAATGGTCTGCAGGGTTTTACCAAGTCCCATATCGTCAGCCAAAATCCCACCAAAACCATAGTGATGGAGCATCTGTAGCCAGCTGATTCCCTTTTCCTGATAATCTCGTAAGTCAGCCTGAACCTGAGTTGCTTGTCTAGGGAAGTCCTCTGGATGCGTCAAATCGTGAGCCAGATTCTGGAATTCTTGTGAAAAAGAAACACGGTCACGTCCTTCAAAGAGATGAGCTAAACTATAAGCCAAGGATTTCCGAGCCTGCAAGGAGCCATCTTTTAATTCAAATTGCCCCAGCTCCTGTAGATTTTGACGAATTTTCTTGGTTTCTTCATCGAAAAAGTAGACTTTATTAGACGAATCAATATAAAAATCTCGATTATCAACCAAGGCCTGCATAGCTTGGTCAATTTCCTCTTGGGCTATATCTTGAAAATCAAATTGAATTTCCAAGAGACCTCCCTTGGAAGTAATCTGCACTTGAGGGCTTGCTAGACTATAAAACTCTTCTAACTTGTCTGATAAATCAACATTTCCAAGTTTTTCAAAGACTGGAATGATTTCATGGAAGAAATGATAGACAGACTCTGCTTTTAAGGCCTGACGCCAAGATTGAAAATCTGCTTCAAAGCCCGCAGCCAAACAGACTTGGAAAATTCTTTCTTCTAAGTCCGTGTCACTTGAAAATGGTAATTCTTCTAGCTCTTGTCGGCTAGATACCTGTCTATTTCCATAATCAAACTGAATTTCTAAACGAATCCGATTATCTTCTTCCCTGTCAAAGTAAAAAGAGGGCGCAAAAGTTTTGATTTGTAGACGTTCTGGAGCTGAAACGGTACCCATCTGGATAAAAAGAGTCAGACAGGAGGCCAATTTGTCTCGATCACTGCTATCAAATTGCAGGTATTTCTTTCCTTGTTGACCCACAGGTAACACTTTAATTTCCTTGAGAAGACGCATCTGCTGGTCTGTTAAAAAATAAACCTGACCTTTATGGAAAAGTACTGCTCCCTGATAAAAGACATTGACCCTAGGACTCTCACTGATTTCCATTTCAAAATAGTCCGAGTATTCTGTTACTGTAAAGGCAAATAGATTGGCATCAGCATGCATATCCTGAAAAAGCAGGGTTTGGTAGCTATCCACTTGATGGTCAAATTGAAAATGGGGCAAGGCCATCAGTAAATTCACACCCTGCTCAAAAAAGGTCAGAGGGAAAAAGAGGTGCCGACCTTGGTTTTGGAAAAAGAGGTCTGGAACCAGCCCTTCCTCCGTTAGTCCGTGCAAGAAAGTCAAAAGTTCTTGGCTGGCCTCATCAAAAGCTTCCCAAGAAAGAGACTCCTCATAAATCTTGCCAATCATATACGACTTTCTCTGCTCGACAATCCTTAAAAAAAGTGGAATATCCCGAATGACATAGTATTTTTGGCTATTGATTTGGCCGATTCTCAGAGTCCACAAGATATGATTGGTTCCTGCTTCCACCTGACCCACAGCTGATAACTCATAGGCGCATTCTGATTTTGGAGATAAAATTCGATCCAAAAACTTGCCACCCAAGGTCACCTTGGTTTCAACGGCCTCTTTTTCTTCATGACCTTCTTCCAGACTCCACAAGATTTCCTGACCACGCTCATCATTTTTCAGAAAATGCTCTAGCGCTGCCAAATGCACACAGTAGCCCCTCTTTTGAAAAAAATCACAGGCACAAAAAACCAAATCATCCTCTAAACTATAGCGCAGTTCTTCTTCTGCAACGCGAGCATAGAGCCGATTGTTCTTTTCCTTGATGATATCAACCTTACCAGTTTCATAAAGGGCAACACCTTCGATACGAACTTTCCCCGGAATCAATTTAGCCATATTTTCACCTTTACCTTATCTGTTTATTATACCATATTTTCGCCTATGAAAATAGCCTTCTAGGAAGACTTTTCTCCTAGAAGGCTGGATTTTTAACATTTGGCAAAAGTAGCCACAATCCGCTGACAGACTTCTTGCAACAGAGATTTGGGCATAGCTATATTGATGCGGGCATGGAGACTTCCTTCCTCTCCAAAATCCAAACCACGGTTGAGGATAACCTTGGCTTCATTTCTCAACAACTCTTGCAATGTTTCATCAGTCAGGTCATAGGCTGAAAAGTCAAGCCAAATCAAGTAGGTACCTTGCGGTTTCATGACCTTGATTTTAGTCTCTTTTCCAAATAGATCCACCACATAATTGATATGGTCTTCAAAGACTTGCTTAAGTTCCTCTAACCAATCTTTACCGTATCGATAGGCAGCTTCTGTCGCCAAATAGCCCAAGCCTGAAATTTCATGCTGATTATTAGCCAACTGGCGTTTCTGGTAAGCCACTCTCAACTTAGGATTTTCAATGACGGCATAGGAATTTTTTGTCCCAGCAATGTTAAAGGTTTTAGTGGCACTGCTCAAGACGATAGCAAAATTTTTGAAGGCAGGATTGATGGTATTGAAAGACTGGTGTTTGTGACCAAAGAGGGTCAAATCTTGGTGAATCTCATCTGAAACTAACAAAACACCGTGTTTTTGGCAGAGTTGGCCAATCTTCTCCAACACTTCTTTTTCCCAAACACGTCCACCAGGATTGTGAGGGTTGCAAAGAATATAGAGTTTAACCTCCTCTTCCACCAAATCCTTTTCAAGTTGGTCAAAGTCAATCTCAAACAGACCATCCTTTTCCACTAAGGAATTAGTAATCAATCTACGATTGTTCAACTTGACACTGCGAGCAAAGGGTGGGTAGACAGGCGTGTTAATTAAAACCGCCTCGCCTTCTTTTGTAAAGGTTTGAATAGCTGTTGAGATGGCTGGTACCACACCCTCGATAAAAACAAGAGCCTCTTTGTCAAAGTTGTAACCGTATTGTGTAGCTTCCCACTTTTGAACTTCCTTAATTAAGTCTTCACTGGCATAGGCATAACCATAAACCAGTTGGTCTGCGTAAGTTTGCACGGCTTGGCGGATTTCAGGCAAGACCACAAAGTCCATATCCGCTATCCAAGCTGGTAGAACTTCACTATCCGTTTCTGTTTCTTTCCATTTATAGGTATGGTGCCCTAAACGGTTGGGCAGGCTTGTAAAATCATATTTTCCCATCTTTGTCTTATCCTTCTAAAGCTTGGCGCAAATCTGCAATCAAATCTCTAGCATCCTCAATCCCAATTGACAAGCGCAAGAGGTCATCTGTCAAACCATAAGAATGGCGCACTTCTGCTGGAATATCAGCGTGAGTTTGCGTCGTTGGATAAGTAATGAGACTTTCTACCCCACCCAAACTTTCCGCAAACGAGAAGACCTTGAGACTGTTCAAAATATGAGGAATGCGCGTTTCATCGACTACTTTAAAGGAAATCATCCCCCCACGACCAGTATAGAGAACCTCCTTGACTGCTGGAGAATCCTTCAAAAAGGCAACCACTTCTTGGGCGTTAGCTGTTGAACGCTCCATACGAAGAGACAAGGTCTTGAGACCACGAAGCAACTGGTAGCTGTCAAATGGGGACAAGACTGCCCCTGTTGTATTGAGATTGTAAAAAAGCTTCTCGTATAGTTCTAAACTATTGGTCACAACCACTCCAGCTAAGACATCATTGTGGCCTGCTAGATACTTGGTTGCTGAATGGAGAACCATATCTGCTCCATCTTCAATCGGACGTTGGTAGATAGGGCTATAGAAGGTATTGTCCACCACCACTTTGGCACCCTTAGCATGAGCCAATTTTGCTAGTTTTTCGATATCAAATTCCAACATTAAGGGATTGGTTGGGGTTTCGATATAGAGAACATCCACATCCTTTTCTAACTCGGCAATCAACTCTTCTTCTGTATTGGCATAGGTAAAATGGAAACGACCTTCCTGCTCCACTTGGTTAAACCAGCGAAAAGAACCACCGTAAAGATCACGCACTGCCAAGACCTTACTTCCTACTGGAAAGACGCTAAAGGCCAGTACAATAGCTGACATCCCTGAGCTAGTCGCTAGGGCATAGTCTGCTGACTCAATAGCCGCCAAGACTTCCTCAGCCTTACTACGAGTTGGATTTTTAGTGCGCGTATAGTCAAACCCAGTAGATCGACCAAACTCTGGATGCTGATAGGTCGTTGAAAAATGGAGCGGTGTCACCAATGCACCTGTCGCTTCATCTGACTTAATGCCCGCCTGGGCCAAAATTGTGTTAATGTGTAATTCCTTGCTCATACAATACCTCCAAATCTATAGTAACTATTGTACCACTTATTTTCATCAACTCATTTTCTTCTTTTCAAGAGCTAGCTATAGTTTCAAACTATATAAAAAGGGAGTTTTTCCTGCTCCCTTTAATAGACTATAAAATGGTGAATCTCAAAAGACACCTTCACTCTATCATTTGCTCCTGCACAAAACGAGCATAACGCTCATGATTTTCCAGTAGTTCCTTATGAGTTCCTGAGCCAGTGATTTTCCCCTCCTCTAAGAAGAAAATACAATCCACATCTTTTACCGTTGACAAACGATGCGCTATAATCACAACTGTCTTCTCCTTTAGTACAGAATAGAGGCTACTGATAATCGCATACTCAGAATCCGCATCAAGATTAGCAGTGGCTTCATCAAATATAAGAATTTCAGCATCTTTTAAGTAGGCTCTAGCTATTTGAAGTCTTTGGCTTTGTCCCCCTGACAAGAGTCGTCCGCGTTCACCAACCTCAGTATCTAGTCCCTCTTTCATGGAGCGAATCTCATCACCTAGTGATACTAAGTCTAGCACTTTCATCAATTCATCATCAGTTACTAAGCGATTCAAACCGAGACAAAGATTGTCACGAATACTGCCAGATAAGACTGCATTATTTTGTGAAACCCAAGCGATTTTACTTCTCCATTCTTTTAAGTTAAAATCATATATACTTGATTGCTCCATTAGAATATCTCCTGAAAGCGGTTTATAAAACCGCTCTAACAAACGCACAATCGTTGATTTTCCTGATCCAGATGGTCCAACAAAAGCAATTTTTTGCCCCTTGAAAATGGAGAAAGTAATATCCTTTAAGACAGGTCGATTTTCATCATAACCAAAATAGACATGGTTAAAATTCAACCCTTGTCCTGATACCGATTTTCCTCCCTCAAATTTTTCTTTAGGAACTGCAAGCAAGTTCTCCAGTGCAACTGAAGATCCCTTACTCCTAGAATAAACAGTTACAAAATTAGCTATATTACTAATAGGATTAAGTAATTGAAAGAGGTAAATCAAAAACGAAACCAAGGTTCCCACAGATATATATCCTGCGCTGACCCGATAACCCCCATAGGTTAGCATCACAGCTATAGTCGCAAAGATAAATAAGAGAGCAAACGGGGTCTCAAAAGAAGTAATCCTATCTGATTTCAGTGAATTGTTTTGTACCCTTTCAATACAATTATCCAAAACATCCTGTACACTTTTCTCTGCTTGGTTAGTCTTAATTAATTCATGTTCTTGAATCTTTTCAGTCAATTGCCCTGTTAAAAATCCGATTTCCTCTTGTAAACGACGACTATACTTTTCACTGATATTGGAAAGGGGCAAGATAATAAACATCATACAAGGAAGAGTGATGAATAAAAGTAGAGAAAGATTCCAATCAAGACTAAATAAGACTATGATGGAACCAAGTACCATAACTAAACTCAAAATAATATTTGGGAAAGTCGTAATTAAAAACTCACGAATGACACTCGTGTCATTGACAATGGCAGAAGTCAACTCCCCACTTTGGCTCTTATCAAAGAAGGATTTCTCTGCATAAATCAACCCCTCTATCACTTTTTTCCTGATTTTTGCTATCTTTTTTTCACCCGATTGACTAAACAGATAGTAACCAATAGAAGAAAACAAGGCTTGACCAATAAAAATCAAAAACGATTGAAATACTTTGGAACCTATATTTTCAATAGAACTCCCATCTATTAAACCCTTTAAGATAAGGGGAAGCAACAAAGCAAGTAGACTAGACAGAACAAGTAAGAAACTCCCCATAATCACCTTAGTATCTACTCTTAATAATTTTAATTTCATAAATACTCCTTATAATATTTCAACGGATAAAGTCGGGAATAACTCAATTTGAGGATAAAATCTAATAAATCTTCCTATAACAAAACGCATAACATCTAGGATTTTATATACCTGATATTATGCGTTTTTAAGCACAAAGACTTCTTACACAAACTTATCTACAATTAGATTTTATTTGACATGTTTTGCCAATTCTTCTTGGGCTTTTTTATTGGATTCTTCTTTTTCTTTCAACCATTTTTCTCTGGCTTTTGCATATTCGTCTGTTGTGACAATCTTATCTTGTACTTTGAGGTATTTATATGATTCAACCCCTTTATTACCAGCCAATGAATAAGGTGCTGAGAAAGGAACTGTTTTTCTCAAGCTAGGCGTTCCACCTAATGAAACATTTGGAATCGCTAGAGAACTATCTATCAACCATGCTTGAATATCAGCATATTTCTCATAACGTTTGGCTGGGTCTTGCTCCTTATTAGCCTCTTCCAACATTTGAGTATAAGTGTCAAGTCCAACTGCCTTAGCCTTGTCGTTGGCTTCACCAGGCTCGAGTCCAAGATTTTGTAGAACCCCACCATTCTTGACACTAAAGATATCAAGATAGGTTGATGGATCTAAGTAGTCAGGACCCCAACCACCATTGTAAAGGTCATAATCTTTTTGAGCTGCTGTTTGAGCAAAGTAACTTGAGTTATGATAGTCCTCTGTTGATAACTGTTGGATATCAATAACGACGTTCTCCGTACCTAAAGCTGCTTCAATAGATTGCTTCATAGAGCTTACTTCTTGAATCCCCTTCTTAGAAGCTTGGTCAACTGTCGCATCCAAATGAATAGGGAATTGAACTCCCTTAGCTTCTAGCTCTTTCTTGGCCTCAGCAAATTTAGCCTTGGCTTTCTCAGGATTGTAATAAGGGTCTTGACCATCCGCAAAGTTGATACCTTGCCATTCCTTACCATAATTGACCATCTTAGAGGCTACTACTTCACCAAAGTCTTTTCCCTTGATACTTACAAAGGTTGGAGGAACAACCAAGTTACGCAAAATCTTAGTCGCTCCGTCTTCTCCCTGAGTTTGAGCCCCATAGGCTGTACGATCATAGGCAAAGTTAATAGCTTGACGGAAGTTTTTATTAAGAACTGCTTCCTGAGCTGATTTCTTTTCAATGTCGGTCGTCTTAGAAGTAAATTTATAAGCTTGTCTATCTAGGTTAAAATTCCAGTAATAAGACGTAGCAGTCTGCATACTGTAGATGATATCATCTTTGTATTTTTCTTTAATCCCTTCAAAACTTGAACTATTTGGATAGAGACGAGCGTAGCTATAGGCTCCGTCTGTAAAATTACGAACAAGAGCATCTTGGTCACTACCATCATAGTAGGTCAATTTAACATCATCTACAAAGACATTTTTAGCATCCCAGTAGTTAGGATTTTTCTTGTATTCGATGACAGATTTTGAAACAAAAGCTTTCATCAAGAAAGGTCCACTGTACAAAATATTAGCAGGGTCTACCTTGCCAAAATCATCCCCTTTTGATTTTAGGAAATCCGCATTGACTGGGAAAAGAATGGTTGATGTCGTTTTTGAGTTCCAGTAAGGTTCTGGTCGAGCCAAGGTGTATTGAACCGTTTGGTCATCAAGAGCCTTGACACCGACAGTTGAAAAGTCGCTTGTTTTACCAGTGATATAGTCATCCAAACCTGCAACAGAGTCCTGCACTAGATACAAGGCTTCTGATTTTTTATCAGCCGCATATTGCAAACCTGTCACAAAATCTTGGGCAGTTACAGGAGCATATTCTTCTCCCTCAGAAGTAAACCACTTGGCATCCTTACGAAGTTTGTAGGTATAGGTCAAACCGTCCTTAGAAACACTCCAATCCTCTGCCAAGGATGGCACATAGTTCCCATATTGGTCATTTTCCATGAGACCATCTACCAGGTTGGTCACAATATCATTTGTTGTTGCGCGGTTTTCTGCTAGATAGTTCAAACTAGATGGATCACTTGAATAAACATAGTTATAGGTTTTTGATCCTGTGCTAGAATTTCCACACGCGCTCAATAAAATTCCTGTACCCAGGACAAGACCTGCCAAGGTTAGATATTTGCTCTTAGACTTTTTCATTTCCAGAACCTCCTGATTTAAAGATTTGTTTTATTATACAACGTTTAGTTTGTTTAGTCAATGTTTTTGTCCAAAAAAATCGAAAAAGGCCTCATCTTCTACTCTTAAAAGATAATTTTAGCTGTTTTGACGCTAAAAAAAGGAATAAGTTTCAAGTTCTCCTAAAAGATTGTTCAACTTATTCCTTTTATTTATAAATGCTATCTTAAGAAAACTTAAATTTTGCTCGCAACTGGGCAGCTTTGGCCTGTCCAATAACCTTATCTAAGAGACGAGTATAGAGACTCATGAATCCGTAGAGTCCACCCCCCATGGCACCGACAAGAGCTACATAAAAGAAGCTCCACCAACGTCCACTTGGTTGGAAGAAAAATCCTAACAGCCACTGGATGGTTCCTATTAACAGAAACATGACTAGGGTCAGCAAACTGATTAAAATGGTTCGCTTCACAATCACCTTGCGCTTAACACCCGTTACTTTACAAATATCCCGATACATCAAGACGTTAGGAATGATAAGAGCGATGGTTGTTGAAATCAAGGGACCATAACTGTGGAAAAGGGCGATGGTAGGCAGTTGCAAGACCAGCTTGGCAATAGAACCATAGATAAAATAGAGAACGGCCTTGCGGTTGCGGAACATGGCTTGAAGCATGGGGGACAAGACCATGTACAAGCCTAAAATAATAGACTGCAAAACTGCAAAGACAAATAAGCCCATAGCCAAACTGTCTGGCTTGCCATAGAAGACTGTATAAAGAGGTTCTCCTACCATAACCACTCCAACCGTTGCTGGTAGCAAGAACATAAAGAGTAGGGTGAGACTGTCCTGAACGAGACGAGAAGCTGCCTTCAAGTCCCCCTTGACATAGTTTTCTGTCAAAAGCGGCAAGCCTACACTCCCAATCGAAACCCCAACAGAAATCAAAATCATCGTGATTTTATTAGGATTGGCTGAGAAATAAGAAAACATGATAACCAAGTCCTCATTGCTGTAGTTGGTAAACCAGCTCATACTATTGATAAAGGTCAGCTGGTCCAAAATCTGGAAGAGCTGGATGGCAGACCCTGTCAAGATAAAAGGAATGGCTTCCTTAATGGTATCGATCAAAAGATGCTTGCTGTTAATCTTATCCCCTGTTTCAAGGACTCTTTTGAGTAAGCCTTCTTGGGCAAGGAAATAAATCAAAACTGCAAAACTAGCTACCATGCCGACAAAGGCAGCAAAGGTGGATTGGGTAACCGCTACTAGGTAATCTCCTGAACCAAGTTTCATAATGATAAAGGTTGCTAGGAGCATCCAGATAACACGAATGACCTGCTCAGCAATTTGGCTCATGGCATAAGGTTTGAGATTATTCATCCCTTGGAAAAATCCTCGGATAACACTCATAGACGGGAAAATCAAGACTCCCCAAGCCAAGCTTTGCATGATTGGGATCAAGTCTTTGCCCACGCCAGACAAGTCTGCTAGCCAAGGAGCAAAGAGATACAAAACTAAAGCAAAAACGAGGCCAAGTCCTGTCATAAATCCTAAAAAGCTCCGAATCAGGGCAAAGCTATGCTCTTCTTCTCGCATGGTATTGTACTTGGCAACTTGCTTGGCCACCGCAACTGGAATCCCTGCTGTTGAAACCAGCAAGAACCAGGCATAGATATTGTAGCCCATGGTAAAGAGACCATTTGCCGTAGCTGCATAAGATCCCATCCAGATGTACCAAGGGATAATATAGATGGCCCCAAGCAGGCGACTGATAAAGTTACTAGCCGTTAGCCAAGCAGTCCCCCGTAACATCTGGGCCTGCTGGTGATTGTTTTCGTGCGACATAGATTCCTCATTCAATTTTGATAACTAGGAAACACTCCTTATCTTCCATTATAAACTTTTCCTTGTTACTTGTAAATTTGCGACTTTCGGTTTACAATAGAAAGTATGATAAAGATTGAAACCGTATTAGATATATTAAAGAAAGATGGTCTCTTCCGCGAGATTATCGACCAAGGACATTATCACTACAACTACAGCAAAGTTGTTTTTGATAGCATTAGTTACGACAGCCGAAAAGTAAAAGAAGACACTCTTTTTTTTGCAAAAGGTGCTGCCTTTAAAAAAGAATACCTTCTTTCTGCTATAACACAAGGCTTAGCTTGGTATGTAGCTGAAAAAGACTACGAAGTCGGTATCCCTGTCATCATTGTGAACGATATAAAGAAAGCCATGAGTTTGATTGCCATGGAGTTCTATGGTAATCCACAGGAAAAACTCAAACTCCTTGCCTTTACTGGTACTAAGGGTAAGACAACAGCAGCCTATTTCGCTTATAACATCTTATCTCAAGGGCATCGACCTGCTATGCTCTCGACTATGAATACAACTTTAGATGGCAAGACTTTCTTTAAGTCTGCATTGACAACTCCTGAGAGTATTGACCTCTTTGACATGATGAATCAAGCTGTGCAAAATGACCGTACCCACCTCATCATGGAAGTCTCCAGCCAAGCCTATCTGGTCAAACGTGTCTATGGTCTAACCTTTGATGTGGGAGTTTTCCTCAATATCAGCCCAGACCATATCGGCCCTATTGAACACCCTAGCTTTGAAGACTACTTCTACCACAAACGTCTCTTGATGGAAAATAGCCGAGCAGTCATCATTAATAGTGACATGGACCACTTTTCTGTCTTAAAAGAACAAGTGGCAGATCAAGACCATGATTTCTATGGTAGCCAATCAAATAATCAAATCGAGAATTCCAAAGCCTTTAGTTTTTCAGCTACAGGTAAACTCGCTGGAGATTATGATATCCAACTCATTGGCAACTTCAACCAAGAAAATGCCGTTGCTGCTGGACTTGCTTGCCTCCGTCTCGGAGCTAGTCTTGAGGACATCAAAAAAGGAATTGCTGCAACCCGCGTTCCTGGTCGTATGGAAGTCCTCACTCAGAAAAATGGAGCCAAGGTTTTCATCGACTATGCCCACAATGGTGACAGTCTCAAAAAACTCATCAATGTGGTTGAGACTCATCAAACAGGAAAGATTGCTCTGGTGTTAGGTTCGACAGGAAATAAGGGAGAAAGTCGTCGTAAGGACTTTGGCCTCCTCCTCAATCAACACCCTGAGATTCAAGTCTTTCTGACTGCTGATGACCCCAACTACGAAGACCCAATGGCCATTGCAGATGAAATTAGTCGCTACATCAATCATCCTGTTGAAAAAATTGCGGATCGCCAAGAAGCCATCAAGGCAGCTATGGCTATCACAAGTCAAGAATTAGATGCAGTTATTATTGTTGGTAAGGGAGCCGATTGCTACCAAATCGTCCAAGGCAAGAAAGAAGCCTACCCAGGAGATGCAGCCGTCGCAGAAAATTATTTATAAGATAATAAAAAAATCAAGGGAAATAAACCCTTGATTTTTTTATATCCTTATTTAAAAGCGTTTTTCAAACCTTCAACGGCACCTTCTACAGCACCTTTAGCATCTTCAACTACTTCTTTTGCCTTAGCAACTGTCTTTTCTACAGCACCTTCTACTTCAGTCTTACCATCCCCAGTAACTTTACCAAATCCTTCTTTGATAGCGCCTGTTGCTTGTTCCAATTTGTTTTCAAGTGACATATGATTGTCTCCTTTAGTTTATTCCGATATGTGTTACCGGTTACGTATAGTTTATACTTAATCCTAAGGAAAGTCAAACAATGTGCTCAGAAACAAAATTTCACGCTAAGTAGAAAGTTAATCTCTCCTTGTCAAAATCGACGGTCAACTCATACTTCCCATCTTCCTTTTGGACAATATAACCTAGGACGACCAAACTATCCACAAAGATGTCTCGGCGTTTCTGCATCAGTTGATCTTTTTTGAGAAATTTTAGCAAAAAAGTTGTCATGTATTTGAGGGCATACTCAGGATTAACATCTCCTAAAATGTCATAGAGTTCCTGCTGTTTTTCTGTCAAAGGATACTGATGTTTGACCTTGTAGAAATAATTAGACAAGGTCATTTTTGATCTCGCAAAGTCCGTCTTTTCAACTAAAATAGCTGCATTGGTTTGATTGCGCAATTCCGTCTCAAAACTCTTCTGTAACAAGGCTTGATAGATCGGACTAGCTTCGCTGACAAAAATCTCTTGATCCAGTTCAAGACTATCGAGTGATTCAAGCATAGGAAGACTAAGGTAATAACGCTTATTTTCTCGTAGAATCAAACCTGCCTTTATATACTCTTCCATGAGTTTATCAACTGCATCATCTGGAAATTGAGCCTTAATTTCCCGTAGAATCACATCATCATGCTGGTCCAGATAGCGGATCAATTCTCTAAAAAATGGCTGTCTAGTCAAACGAGATGGATTAAAAATCTGAATCATGAAGATTCCTTTCTTTACATTGTAATAGAGGCGATGTTGCCAATTGACTGGGATTGGTCCCAGCTTGGTTCAGAGGCACAGGCAGACCTAGTTCTCTGTAATACTCTCTCCAAAAGTCACTAATCTCCTGCTCCCCATCCCCAAATTTCATGGGTATGGTTTCAAAAATCGGTAGGATTTCTGCCATGTACTGGGAACAGTAAAAACCTTCTCCATCTGGATAGAAAGAAGCATTGTAGGGAGCTCCAAGATGTTTACAAGCTCTTTCCTTCACCGAATGGATATCCATTTCTGGGTAAACATAGATGTCGTACAAATGATTGGGCTCAAAGAAGTCTGCTGGTTCTTGACAGACTACACCAAATTTTCCACTAGCATGGTAAATCATCCCATCCAAATAAATGGCAACATGGTTATAGTTGCCTGTGGAAGTCTGGATGGCCTGTCCCATATCTGAAAGATCCCTCACAAAAATTAAATCACCATTTTCTAACATGCTTCACTCCTAGAAAAAAAGGAGCTGAAACTCCTTTCGATATAAGGCAAACTATCCTTTCCGATTTTGAACTGACACTCAAAATCTTAAGCATTGAAGCTTTCAGTCAATTGAGGTACCACTTGTTTCTTACGTGAAACGGCACCAGCAAGGAAGGCGTGGTTGTCTGCAAGTTTAAAGTTGAAAGCTGCTTCAACCTTGCCCATATTAGCACCAAGTGCTAGGATTTCTGAGTTTGAGTTGACGATGTCTGTAATCATCAAGACAAAGTCAGAGTAGCCGTTTGCTGTGTTGGCAGCTTGCATTGCAGCTTCAATTTCTGCTTGGCGTTCCAATACTTCCGCGATGTCCACTGTGTTTACTTGGGCAACACGGACATTATTTCCATTGAGTTCAAAAGTCTTAGCATCGATGTCAATCAATTCGTCAGCAGATTTGCTAGCCAAGTTTGTACCAGCTTTCAGCATAGCCAAGCCATACTCTTCCAAGTTTACACCAGCCAATTCAGCCAATTCAGGAGCAATAATCTTATCTGTTGGATGTGTTGTTGGTGATTTCAAAAGAAGGGTATCTGAAATCAAACCTGAAAGCATCAAACCAGCAATCTCTTTAGGCACAGCTACACCATGTTCTTTGAACATACGATAAACGATTGAAGACGCTGAACCAACTGGCTCCAAACGCATGTAGAGTGGGCTTGCAGTTTCAAAGTTAGCCACACGGTGGTGGTCTACAACACCATAAACTTCTACTTCAGCGATATCTGATACAGATTGTTGGAATTCATTGTGGTCAGTCAAGATAACTTGCTCTGCTCCTTCTGCTTTGGCAGAAGTAATAACACGCGGTGCTTCTACACCAAAATAGTTCAAGACAAAGGCTGTTTCTTCATTTGGAGTTCCAAGAGCAACAGCTTCCGTATCCAAACCGTAAGCTTCTTTTGCAAGGTAGGCAAAGGCTACAGATGACCCGATGGCATCTGAGTCTGGATTTTGGTGACCAAATACTAGAATCTTAGACATGATAATACCTCATTTTGTTTATTCTCTTTATTGTAGCATTTTTTTCGCTTTTTGACAAAAGTAAGAGGAGTCAAAGGACTCCCCGCTACTCTTCAAAATAACTGAGTAAATTTCTATCTTGATTTTCAGATAAAAATCTTTCCTTCTGTGGTCGTTTCTTACGCTTGAGAAGGGCTTCTGCCGACATGGCTTCTTCCTTACTGGCAAAACCTTGAGCATAGATGAGTTTGACTGGCAAGCGTACTCGTGTGTATTTGGCTCCCTTCCCACTATTATGGACAGCGAGGCGTCTCTTCACATCAGTCGTATAGCCTGTATAGTAGGATCCGTCACGGCACTCCAGCACATACATATAAGCCTTATAATCCATAATAAATCTCTTCGAGTTCCGGCGTATAAGAGCCATCATCATTGTGAACAATGAGAGGTGGTAAGACCTTAAAGCCACTTGTTGAACCATCCTTGATAGCTTCAATCAAGAGCATATTGGCTTCCTTTTCCTTTTTTGGATAGACAAATTGCAGACGCTTAGGGGCTAGATTATGCCGTTGTAACGTATCCAAAATATCCAGAAGTCGATCAGGACGATGAACCATGGCCAAACGCCCATTAGATTTGAGAATACTCTGGGCACTACGACAGATTTCCTGCAAATTGGTCGTGATTTCATGTCGCGCCAAGAGATAATGTTCACTCTCGTTCAGGTTTGAATGAGGATCCACCTTGAAATAGGGCGGATTACACAAAATCATATCCACCTTACTTCCCTGGATATAAGCAGGCATATTTTTCAAATCATCACAGATGACCTCCATCTGCTCTTCCAAACCATTCAAACGGACAGAGCGTTCAGCCATATCCGCCAAACGCTCCTGAATCTCAACAGCCAAAATCTGTGCCTGAGTACGAGTGCTAGCAAATAGCCCCACCGCTCCATTCCCAGCGCAGAAATCCACTATCAAGCCCTTTTTAGGAAAACGTGGAAAACGTGACAAGAGAACACTATCCACCGAATAGCTAAAAACCTCTCTATTTTGAATGATTTTAATATCTGTTGAGAAGAGCTGGTTAATTCGCTCCCCTGATTTTAATAATTGTTCTTCTTCCATGGTTCTATTATAGCAGATTTATATTAACATTACAAAAAAATATAAAATTCTAAACTACTTCTTCTTTTTTAAATAGTGCAAGGCTTCTCTAGTCCAAATTGGCATCATTCGTTTAAGAGGCGCAAAGCCGTAGTTAAAACGGTCGCTTGAAAAGCGTCTCCGTCTCGGAAACTGGTGCTTTTCTTCCTCCAAAGTGCGGATAGAAAGACTTGCTTTCCCTGTAAATTCATCTAAATCCACTACCTGAACTTGAACCTCTTCATCGACTTTCAAGGCTTCATGAATATTTTCAATAAAGCCTGTCCGAATCTCTGAAATGTGAATCAGCCCCGTATCACCTGTCTCTAGCTCAACAAAGGCACCGTAGGGCTGAATCCCTGTAATACGGCCCTTTAGCTTATCACCGATTTTCATCTTAGTCCTCGATTTCAATTGTTTCAATCACAACATCTTCAACTGGCTTGTCCATAGCCCCTGTTTCAACAGCAGCGATTGCATCCAAAACAGCGTAAGAAGCTTCATCAGCTAGCTGACCAAAAACAGTATGACGGCGGTCTAGGTGAGGAGTTCCTCCTTGGTTGGCATAGATTTCCGCAATCGGTTCTGGCCAACCACCACGAGCAATTTCTTTCTTAGAATAAGGTAGGTGTTGGTTTTGCACGATAAAGAACTGGCTGCCGTTAGTATTTGGACCAGCATTGGCCATAGAAAGGGCACCCCGGACATTGTAAAGTTCTTCTGAGAATTCATCCTCAAAAGATTCGCCGTAGATGGACTCGCCACCCATACCAGTTCCAGTTGGGTCTCCACCTTGAATCATAAAGTCCTTGATAATACGGTGGAAAATGACACCATCATAGTAACCATCTTTTGCAAGAGCTACAAAGTTAGCTACTGTTTTAGGAGCATGTTCAGGGAAAAGTTTAATACGCAAGTCTCCGTGATTGGTCTTAATAGTCGCGATAGGACCTTCTACTGTTTCAATGTCTACTTGTGGGAAATGCAATTCTTTTTCTACCATACCAAATCCTTCTAAGGCATCAAAAATGCCATCTTCTTCTAGTGCTTTTGTAATATAATCTGCTTTTTCTTTGATCTTATCATGAGAAATTCCCATTGCAACGCTGATTCCAGCATAATCAAAGAGTTCCAAGTCGTTGAGGCCATCTCCAAAAACCATGACGTTCTCTGGTTTCAAGCCAAGATGTTCCACAACCTTTTCCACCCCCGTCGCTTTGGAGCCTGAAATCGGCACAATATCAGACGAATGCTCATGCCAACGAACCATGCGAAGTTTGTCTGAGAGACTGTCAGGCAAGTGCAAGTCATCTCCTTTATCTTCAAAAGTCCACATCTGATAGATATTTTCTTTTTCATGGAAATCAGGATCTACATCTAAATCGGGATAAATTGGATTGATAGCTTCACTAATCATATCGGTACGAGTCGACAATTTGGCATCATGACTCCCAACCAAGCCATACTCTATTTCCTCTTGCTTGGCCCAAGAAATATACTCCTCAACATCTGACTTCTCAATCTGATGTTGATAAATAACCTGACCTTTTTTATCTTCGATATAAGCCCCATTTAAGGTCACAAAAAAGTCAGGATTCAGTTCACGAATCTCTGGTACAACACCAAAAATCCCCCGTCCAGAAGCAATACCTGTCAAGATTCCTTTCTCACGTAATTGCTTAAAAACAGTTGGGATTGAAGACGGAATAAAACCTGTCTTGGAATTTCGCAATGTATCATCAATATCAAAAAAGACAATCTTAATCTTTTTTGCCTTGTATCTTAATTTGGCATCCATCTCACTACCTCTTTCAATCTAACTCTTTCCATTATACCATAAAGTAGCTAAATCCCCTATTTTCAAAGAAATTCGCCATCTCTTATTCGAACTTCTTTGATAAGTACAGAACTAAATCATCATTATTTTGAATAGTAGCATTCATTTCCAAGGGTTGATTTCGATACCAGACACCTGTCCCATCTGGAATGTAGCCCCGTCTGATATACAATCTCTGGGCAGGTCCATAGCCTGAGTGCAAACCTACACCCAACGTCACTTTGTCTGAAAAAAACTTAACTCGATTTTCTGCCTCTTCTAGCAGTTGACTCCCAATCCCTTGATTTCGAAAAGGCTCAAACACATTAAAATCTGATAATTCTGGATAGACTTCTGCAAAAGGACCATGTTTAGCAGAGGGCAAAATGGTAACGTAGCCCGCTACAGCACCATCAATCTCTGCAACTAAGACTTCTCTCTCCCCACTTTCCTGTTCCAGAAAATATCTAGCCAAAATTTCCTCTCTACCAGGCCAACCTTGATTCATAAATCCATGAGATAAGGATTCAATATCAGACTTAATCATATTTCTAATCGTACAATTCATCTTTGACTTACCCACCTTTACTCTTTCTATTACTATTATAGCACGCCAAGGTCAGAAAAAAACTATCTCGTGAAAAAAGACCCGTCGGGGTCTTAATTCACTTTCTTGTTTTCAAGCTCATGAAAAAGAGGTCCACTGGACCTGAAAAAAAGACCTAACCGGGTCTTTTCTTTAATCTTCGTTTACGAAAGGCATCAAAGCCATTACGCGAGCGCGTTTGATAGCTGTTGTTACTTTACGTTGGTTTTTAGCTGAAGTTCCTGTTACACGACGAGGAAGGATTTTCCCACGTTCTGAAACGAAACGGCTAAGAAGCTCAGTATCTTTGTAATCAACATATTCAATTTTGTTTGCTGCGATGTAATCAACTTTTTTACGGCGTTTGAATCCGCCACGACGTTGTTGAGCCATGTTTTTTCTCCTTTATAATTTTAGTTGTCCATTAGAATGGTAAATCATCATCTGAAATATCCAATGGATTTGTTGCTCCAAATGGATTTTCATCACGTGAAAAGTCTGGCACTGAATTTGTAGGTGCTGAATAGTTTGCAGTTGGGGCAGAGTAAGCTCCACCTGTATGACCTTCACGCACACTACGGCTTTCCAACATTTGGAAATTCTCAGCCACGACTTCTGTCACGTAGACACGTTGTCCTTGCTGGTTATCGTAACTACGAGTCTGGATACGGCCTGTCACCCCGATAAGTGAGCCTTTTTTAGCCCAGTTAGCAAGGTTTTCAGCCTGTTGGCGCCACATAACGACATTGATAAAATCAGCCTCACGTTCGCCATTTTGACTCTTAAATGTACGGTTTACTGCAAGAGTAAAAGTCGCAACTGCTACATTTGATGGGGTATAACGCAACTCAGCGTCACGTGTCATACGCCCTACAAGTACAACATTGTTAATCATAGTTTACCTTCTTACGCGTCAGTTTTGACGATCATGTGACGAAGAATGTCAGCGTTGATTTTTGAAAGACGGTCAAACTCTTTAAGAGCTGCATCGTCGTTTGCTTCAACGTTAACGATGTGGTAAAGTCCTTCACGGAAATCTTTGATTTCGTATGCAAGACGACGTTTTTCCCAAGTTTTTGATTCAACAACAGTTGCACCGTTGTCAGTCAAAATAGAGTCAAAACGTGCTACCAAAGCGTTTTTAGCTTCTTCTTCAATGTTTGGACGAATGATATAAAGAATTTCGTATTTAGCCATTGATATGTTCCTCCTTTTGGTCTAATGACCCCAAGACTTTGCAAGGGGTAAGTGAGGTTCGCTCACAATAAACTATTATACTAGAAAAAAATTTTTTACGCAAGTAAAAACTCTGGAATTCGAAAAAACGCCACATGGGCGTTTTCCTGTTCTTATGGTTTAATACGGTGTAACATACGTGGGAATGGAATGGCTTCACGGATATGTTTTGTTCCTGCTGCGAAGGTTACCATACGCTCGATACCGATACCAAATCCACCGTGTGGAACTGTACCGTATTTACGAAGGTCAAGGTAGAATTCATACTCTGTACGGTCCATGCCAAGTTCATCCATCTTAGCGACAAGGGAATCATAGTCTTCCTCACGCATAGAACCACCGATGATTTCTCCGTAACCTTCTGGAGCAAGCAAGTCTGCACAAAGCACGCGCTCTGGATTTCCAGGAACTGGTTTCATATAGAAGGCCTTGATGGCTGCTGGGTAGTTCGTGACAAAAGTTGGCACACCAAAGTGGTTTGAAATCCAAGTTTCATGTGGTGAACCAAAGTCATCACCATGCTCAAGATGTTCGTAGTCAGCGTCTTCATCATTCTCATGTTCTTGCAAGAGGTCAATGGCTTGATCGTAAGTGATACGTTTGAATGGCTCTGCAATGTAGCGTTTCAAGAGCTCTGTATCACGTTCCAAGGTTTCCAAGGCTTGAGGCGCACGGTCAAGAACACCTTGTAGAAGAGCTTTCACATAAGCTTCTTGCAAGTCAAGCGACTCATCATGTGTCAAGTATGAGTACTCTGCATCCATCATCCAGAACTCGGTCAAGTGACGGCGCGTTTTTGATTTTTCAGCACGGAAAACTGGACCAAAGTCAAAGACACGACCAAGAGCCATAGCACCTGCTTCTAGGTAAAGCTGACCTGATTGGCTCAAGTAGGCTGGCGTTCCGAAGTAGTCCGTTTCAAAGAGTTCTGTTGAATCTTCTGCCGCATTTCCTGAAAGAATTGGGCTGTCAAATTTCATGAAACCGTTCTTGTCAAAGAACTCATAAGTTGCATGGATAATAGCGTTACGGATTTGCATCACGGCCACTTGCTTACGAGAACGGAGCCACAAGTGACGGTTGTCCATCAAAAAGTCTGTACCGTGTTCTTTTGGTGTGATTGGGTAGTCTTGAG
Source organism: Streptococcus sp. 2154 (assembly GCF_013277255.1). NCBI lineage: Bacteria > Bacillati > Bacillota > Bacilli > Lactobacillales > Streptococcaceae > Streptococcus > Streptococcus sp. 2154. The sequence goes on along the minus strand of NZ_VMMK01000048.1, from coordinate 21,531 downwards.
ATTCACCGATCACTTCGATGTCTGTGATGTCCAACTCATAGCCAAATTTAGAACGTTCGTCCTCTTTGACAATACCTGTCACATAAACAGACGTTTCTTGGCTCAAGCGTTTGATGACATCAAACTTCTCAAGTCCTACTTCTTCACCAAATTTTTCGACAAAGTTTGGTTTAAAAGCCACACCTTGGAAGAAGGCTGTTCCATCACGCAATTGCAAGAAGGCAATTTTCCCTTTTCCTGATTTGTTGGCAACCCAAGCGCCAATCGTCACTTCCTGACCAACATAGTCTTTTACATCAATAATCGTTACACGTTTTGTCATTATTTTTCCTTTTTCTTTTTTATTCTTTATGGCAAACCACTTCTATATTGTTCCCATCTGGGTCAATCACAAAAGCAGCGTAGTAAATCGGATGCTCACTGCGATAATCAGGAGCCCCATTGTCTCGCCCACCTGCCTCTAAACCAGCCTCATAACAAGCCTGAACTTCTTCCTTATTTTCTGCTAAAAAAGCAAAGTGAATAGGATCTTGTGTCCCCTGAGCCAGCCAAAAATCACCACCAGGATGAGGGCTGTTCGGGGCAAGAAAACTGATTAGAGAACTAGTCTTAAAAGCCAATTTATAGCCCAAAGGAGCGAGAAAACTCTTATAAAATCCTTCTGAAATTTGTAAATCCTTTACCTTAATCTCAAAATGATCAATCATTCTCACTACCCATAAATGCTTTCAAGCGTTTAACTGCTTCTTTAAGCGTGTCTAGGTCTGTCGCATAGCTGAGGCGGACATTTTCTGGTGCTCCGAATCCTGCTCCTGTTACCAAGGCCACTTCGGCTTCTTCTAGGATAGCGGTTGTAAAATCTGTCACATCTGTATAGCCTTTCATCTCCATAGCTTTTTTGACATTTGGGAAGAGATAGAAAGCTCCTTGCGGTTTGAGCACTTCAAATCCTGGCACCTCAGCAAGAAGGGGATAGATGGTATTGAGACGTTCCTCAAAAGCCTGACGCATGCTTTCTACAGTATCTTGCTCACCTGATAGAGCCTCAACTGCTGCATACTGGGCTACTGCTGACGGATTCGAAGTTGTTTGACCTGTTAATTTGCTCATAGCAGCAATGATTTCTGGATCACCCACTGCATAACCTACCCGCCAACCCGTCATTGCATAAGCTTTTGATACACCGTTAATGACAATGGTTTGCTTGCGAATGGCCTCAGATAGGCTAGAAATCGGTGTGAACTCATGACCATTATAGACCAAGCGCCCATAGATATCATCTGCTAGAATGAGAATATCCTTTTCTACAGCCCAGTTTCCGATTGCCAAGAGTTCCTCACGGGTGTAAATCATACCTGTCGGATTGGATGGCGAATTCAGCACCAAAACCTTGGTCTTGTCTGTGCGAGCTGCTTCTAACTGCTCTACGGTCACCTTAAAGTGATTATCTTCCTTAGCAGGAACAAAGACTGGCACACCTTCTGCCATCTTGACCTGGTCTCCATAGCTTACCCAGTAGGGGGTTGGGATGATAACTTCATCACCTGGATTGACCACAGCCATAAAGAAGGTATAGAGAGAATATTTGGCTCCAGCAGCGACTGTCACTTGATTTGGCGCTACAGAATAGCCGTAAAAGCGTTCAAAGTAAGTATTGACCGCTGCCTTGAGCTCTGGCAGGCCTGAGGTTACTGTATAAAAAGAAGCACGCCCATCTCGAATCGATGCAATGGCGGCATCTTGGATATTTTTTGGAGTAGTGAAATCTGGCTCACCCAAGGTTAGAGACAGGATATCTCTTCCCTCAGACTTGAGTGCTTTGGCACGAGCTCCAGCAGCCAAGGTCACACTTTCTTCCATTTCTAAAACACGGTTGGATAGTTTCATAGGCCCTCCTTATTGACCAATACTCCTGTTTCAAAATCTACTAGATAAAAATCAGAGCCTGACTTGACTTCCCAGATTGGTTTGTCTTGATAACGGCCAAAGGTAATCTTGTCAATCTCGCCAGCTCCTTTTTCCTTCGAAACAGCTTCTGCTTTTTCTTGTGAAACACCTTGATTTAGCTGATAAACGTAAATATTGTGGTCATCTTTTCCAATCAGGACAGCAAGTGCTTCTTGTTTTTTATTACGGCCAAGAACGCTATAATAGGATTCCAAGCCATTGTATAAGTCAACCTGATCAGCCTGCTCTAATCCTGCATACTGCTGAGCTAATTTTTCTCCTTCACTTTTAGCTGTTTGATAAGGTTTCATACTCAGAAACACTAGATACAGAAAGGAAGCACTGATAACCACAAACAAAATCGTCATCCCTAGACCATACTGCCACAGTAGATTATTTTTTGCTTTTTTTTGTCTTTTTTTCACTCGTCTATTTTACCATCTATTGGGCTTTATTACAAGTGAATGCAAGAACAATCGCACTTTATTTCTTCCTTCAAACAAAACCGATTTTGAAAGTGAAACAGTTCTTACTTTTTCAGTCACAAATGACTAGAGTTTCCGAAATTTTACAATTTTCAAATAAACTCTGAGCAAATTTCTTGCAAGTTGTTTTGCTTTGTTGTAATATATTTTATAACAACGAGAAAATTCTCGTAAATTTAAGAAAAAGGAGACACATCATGTCTAAAAAAGTATTATTTATCGTCGGATCACTACGCCAAGGTTCTTTCAACCACCAAATGGCGCTCGAAGCTGAGAAAGCACTTGCTGGTAAAGCGGAAGTTAGCTACCTTGATTATTCAGCCCTTCCTCTCTTCAGCCAAGATTTGGAAGTTCCAACTCATCCAGCTGTAGCTACTGCTCGTGAAGCGGTTCTCGCTGCGGATGCTATCTGGATCTTCTCTCCAGTCTACAACTTCTCTATCCCTGGAACAGTAAAAAACTTGCTTGACTGGCTATCTCGCGCCCTTGACTTGTCTGATACACGTGGCGCTTCTGCCCTTCAAGACAAGTTTGTCACCGTATCATCTGTAGCCAATGCCGGTCACGATCAACTTTTCGCTATTTACAAAGACCTCTTGCCATTTATCCGTACACAAATCGTTGGTGATTTCACTGCTGCACGTGTCAATGACTCTGCTTGGGCAGACGGAAAATTGGTTCTTGAAGAAACAGTCCTAAACTCACTTGAAAAACAAGCGGAAGACTTGGTCAATGCGATCAAGTAACTAACATAATAAAAGCGAACAAGACTACTTTTCTGACACTCAGAAGACTAGCTTGTTCGCTTTTTTTCTCATTTATAAACTAAAATAGCTGATGATACATATTGCCAAATACAAAATATCTGATTTCTATACTTCCTTAACAAAAACCAATTCCTGTGGCTGGGACAGATCTTCTCGGTAGGTAAATCCTGCAAAGCTTAAGCGACGAGCTTCCTCCACCGTCTGTACTTGATTTTCTATCAGGGCTGTCAGGAAGGCACCACGCGCTTTCTTGGAAATGGTTGAGTGAATTTTCAGCTGACCGCCTCTATCCTCCATAAATTTGAAGATCACCATTTTTTCTCTGATTTCCTTAGAAAATACCGTCTCAAACTCGGACGACAAGAGGGAGAAAATCACTTCTTCCTGCTTCACAGCTTCATCATAGGCTGCCTTCCAATGACTCTTTAAAGTCTTACCAGCGACTTTTAACTTCATCAAAAAGTCCAAACGGTGAGGGGCCATAGATGACAAGGCTGGAACGACACCGTACAAAGCCGAAGTAATAAAGACATGATTTTCAAGATAGGCTTGTTCCGCCTCGGTCAACTTATCTCGCTTGATATGGCGGTACATAAGCCCATCAAAAAGTTTAAGAGCTGGGTAGTGTTGAGCAGTTTGCCTTTTCAAAGCTTGGATATTTTGACATTCTTCCGCAGCCTTCTCGGCTGATACCTTATAAAAACTCTCCAATTGACTAGCAGAATAGAGGGCCAAGGCATCCAGCACGGCCTGACTTTCTGGTATTAAAGGTGTTGCCTCGATACTCGGCAAGTCTGTGTTCATTTCTTTTGCTGTAGGGATTAAAATTTTCATATTGATAGTGTAGCATATTTTTTAGCCACAACCAAGAAATTCATCTGATACTCAATGAAAATCAAAGAGCAAACTAGGAAGCTAGCCGCAGGCTGTACTTGAGTACGGCAAGGCGAAGCTGACGCGGTTTGAAGAGATTTTCGAAGAGTATGAAAAACCTCGGTTTGACCGAGGCTTCTCTATTTATTTGGGCCATCCTAACCAGATAGCCACGAGAACAAGGGCTGCGCCAGCTAAACTTGTTAAGATAGATAAGAATTTATCTTTTTTCTCCTTGAACTGAGAAAAACCTATCTTCAAAGCGAGCAGTCCAAGTAGCATTGAAGCAAGCATCAAATAAAAACCCATTTCTTTGTCCTCCATTAGTCTTAATTTATTTTATTATAACATATATTTCTTAAATAAACCTTTTTTATACTCAATGAAAATCAAAGAACAAACTAGGAAACTAGCCGCAGGTTGCTCAAAGCACAGCTTTGAGGTTGCAGATAAAGTTGACGTGGTTTGAAGAGATTTTCGCAGAGTATTACTGTACTTTAAAGGTCTTGAGATAGCTGTCTTTTCCTACTTGACCTTCGAAGGTTCTACCATTTTCAAGGTAAGGAAGGTCATCTGATACTGAGGCCTTAACCTTGTAAATCTTGCCATCAACTTTAAAGAAGTAGACGGTGTCGCCCTTGATAACAGCTGATTTGAGGTCTGCTACTACTCCCTTGATGCTTTCTGTCGTTGCATTGTCAATTTCAAGGTCGTTTTTATTGGCATACTTGCTGAGCATCTCTTCCACTGTAGTAGCTACGATAACATTTTGGTACTCGACTGCGTCTACTAGAGCATACTCTTTGACCAAGCCAGCATTGTCCTTCAAACCCATGATGTAGAAAGGCTTGTCATTGAGGTTGATGAGGATTGGGAAGGTTGCTTTGTAGGATTTCTCCTGAACAGCACCTTCTGCTGATTCACGGGCTGATTCTTCTGTCGCAGAAGCCAAGCTATACTTAGTAATTTCTCCTGTTCGCATATTTTCAAGGATGAAACCAAGATTACTCTCATCCGCATTAGCCGACGTCACACCTGTGTAGAGATAGATGTCATTACCGATAGACAAGTAATTATAGCCATTGGTAGTCTGGGTCACATTTTTCTTGGAAATCATGGCATTCAAGAAACCGTCCTTGTACTTGCCGTTGTAGTTGATTTGCTCAATGGTTTCCTCTGCTGGATAGATCCTATCCACCCATTCTGGAACATCTGATAAGCTGTATTCCTTGGTTTCTCCATTTGTAGCATCCAAGATAATGACTGAAGCAGGACGAGGAACCGCAAGTCCAAATTGCTTTTGGTAAACCGTTGCTACATAGAAAGGATTGCCCTCATCGTCCACCTCAAAAGATGGAGTTTTAAAGATTTTGGTCGGGTACTTCAAGCGCAGGTGACGTTTGACATCACGGTTAAAATACTCCGAGTCTGAATACTTGATTGGTGTCTTCAAGTCCACCAAATCCGCATTTCCAGTTACCATGTCCACCTTGATATACTCACCGATTCCCTTAGCTTGATTGTTAAACCACTTGATAGGGTCTGCGTATTCTAGTGGCGTCACTCGATAAGGTTTCCCATCAATTGTCAATTGGGTATAGGTATCTGCCGCTACGTACTGCGACACCTTATCTGTTAGGGAACCCAAGTAGCGGTCACCAATTTTTTCAGCAGTACTTCTATCTAAGATAGGAACCTTACTGGTGTCACTCTTAGGAAATTCAGTAAAGTCTTTTTCCGTAACCGTGACTACATTGGCATAATTTTTAGCCTGAAACATGCTGGAAGTTACCAAGGAAACCAAAGCTGCCAAGAGAAGAATTCCTCCAATCGAAGCTAACAGAATTTTCCCTAACCGATTGATTTTGAAACCCTCAAGATTTAAGGCAGCTTCCGCCTTACCGTGGCGCACATGAACCGTTTTGACAAGGTTTATCCCCTTGCCAAAGCCAAATAAGATTGCCACAACTAACAAATGCCCACAGAGGAAGAAGAGAAATTCCCAGCTGGTCAGGTTAAGGGGCGGTAAAAAGATATACCAGGTCGTTGCGATAAAAATAAGTTCAAAGACTATTCGTTTCATTTGCTTTCCTCCTAAATGATTCGTCCTTCCAAGTGATCCAGCTCATGCTGGCAAATCTGAGCTGGGAAGCCTGTCAAGGTAATGGTCTGTTCCTGCCACTTGCTGTCACGATAGGCAAGCCTTATGGTTTCATAACGCTTAGTTGATCTCACACCTACCAAGGACAAACAGCCTTCTTCTGCCTCATAGGATCCTTCAAAGGACAGAAGCACTGGGTTAAACATGACCACGGGAACCAAGCCAAGATTAAAGATAATCACGCGCTTTTGCACCCCAATCATATTGGCAGCTAGACCAATGCAGGTCTCACGATTTGCTAAGAGTGTATCCTGCAAATCTCTGGCAAGATAAAGGTCTTCCTGACTTGCCGGCTGAGATACCTGAGATAAAAACAAAATATCTTTTACAATTTTCTTTTCCACTTCCTCACACTCCTCTTGTTTTTTACTATATTATAACAATTATAGCACAAAAGCCGATAACTGCAAGCCCTTTCCCTCAACTGTAGCAAAAAGCCATCCGAAGATGACTTTTTTGCTACTTATACTCAATGAAAATCAAAAAGCAAACTAGGAAG
>NZ_VMMK01000048.1:0-14743 GCF_013277255.1 Streptococcus sp. 2154 | reverse complement strand
CGGCAAGGCGACGCTGACGTGGTTTGAAGAGATTTTCAAAGAGTATTAATTTCTTTATAAATTACTTCCATCCCACGCTTAACAGCTGGACGATTGGCAATTTTTTCTGCCCATTTTACTAAATTCTGGTAACTTGAGGCATCCAAGAATTTTGCAGAACCTTGGTAAAGTTTTCCTTGAACTAACTGTCCATACCAAGACCAGATGGCAATATCTGCAATCGTATAGTCATTGCCTGCAATATAAGGTTTCTGAGTCAATTCCTTATCCAATAAATCCAACTGGCGTTTCACTTCCATCGTAAAACGGTTAATAGGATATTCCAATTTTTCAGGGGCATAATTAAAGAAATGTCCAAATCCCCCACCTAGAAAAGGTGCAGCCCCAGCTTGCCAGAATAGCCAATTCAAAACTTCTACCTTTTCCACAGGATTACTTGGTAGAAAGGCTCCAAATTTCTCAGCAAGATAAAGGAGAATATGAGCAGATTCAAAGACTCTTACTTCTTCAGTTCCTGACTGGTCCAACAAGGCTGGAATCTTGGAATTTGGATTGAGCTTTACGAAGTCTGAACCAAATTGATCCCCATCCATGATAGCAATCTTATACAAGTCGTAAGCCGTTTCCTTAAAACCAGCCTCTAGTAATTCTTCCAATAAGATAGTGACCTTCACACCATTTGGTGTTCCCAGTGAATAAAGCTGAAAAGCTTGTTCTCCTTTTGGCAAGTTTTGTTCGAAACGGGCACCTGCTGTTGGTTTATTTAAGCCCGTAAAGGCTCCTTGATTACTAGCTTCATCCTGCCATACGGTCGGTAATTGATATGCTGACATCCGAAACCTCCCTTAAATCGCATTCTTGTCAAAACCGAGTTTGCGTTGAATAAACTTAACGATTTCGACGATGATAATCATTGAGAAGCTTCCAGCCATAACAATTCCCCATTGTGACAAGTCTAGTTTGGTTACGTGGAAGATTCCTTCAAGCGGTTCTACAACGATTGTTGCCATGAGAAGGATAAAGGATACCAAGATGGACCAGTTAAAGGTCTTAGACTTGAATGGACCAACTGTCAAGATGGATTGGTAGACAGACTTGACATTGTAAGCATGGAAGAGCTGAATCAAACCAAGGGTTGCAAAGGCCATCGTTAGGGCATCTGCATGAATGGCATGATTGTCACCCACATGAACTGGGTAAGCAATCGCAAGACCATAAACACTCATAACAAGAGCTGCTTGGAGTACACCTTGATAGATAATAGAACTCAAAACACCACCTGAGAAGAAGCTTGCCTTGCGTCCACGTGGTTTATGGTTCATGACGCCAGGCTCAGCAGGTTCAACACCTAGTGCAATTGCTGGGAAGGTATCGGTTACCAAGTTAATCCACAAAAGATGAACTGGTTGCAAGACGTCCCAACCAAAGAGGGTTGATAGGAAGATGGTTAATACTTCAGCAGTATTGGCAGAAAGTAAGTACTGAATAGTCTTTTGAATATTTGAAAAGACCTTACGTCCTTCTTCAACTGCAACGATAATAGTCGCAAAGTTGTCGTCAGCAAGAATCATGTCTGAAGCCCCTTTAGAAACCTCTGTACCAGTGATTCCCATACCGATACCGATATCGGCTGTTTTCAGAGCTGGCGCATCATTGACACCGTCACCTGTCATGGCAACGACCTTACCTTGTTTTTGCCAAGCCTTGACGATACGAACCTTGTGCTCTGGAGACACACGGGCATAAACAGAGTATTGACCAACAACTTTTTCAAAGTCTTCATCAGATAATTCGTTGAGCTCAGCACCAGTTAAAACGTGGTCTTCTGTATCGTTTGCATCAATGATTCCCAAACGTTTAGCAATAGCTTCTGCTGTGTCTTGGTGGTCACCTGTAATCATGATTGGACGGATTCCAGCTTCCTTAGCCACACGAACAGCCTCAGCAGCTTCAGGACGTTCAGGGTCAATCATTCCAATCAAACCAGTGAAGATTAAATCATTTTCAAGCTCTTCAGAAGTCAGATTTTCTGGAATACTATCAATAATCTTATAAGCACCTGCAAGGACACGCAAGGCTTGGTGAGCCATTTCAGAGTTGTTTGTGTGAATGAGGTTTGTAACCTTCTCGTCAATCGGAGCAATATCACCAGCTTTGTCACGAAGAACACAACGTTTCAAAAGTTGGTCTGGCGCACCTTTGACTGCTACAAGGAAACGACCATCTGGCAATGGGTGAATCGTTGACATGAGTTTACGGTCAGAGTCAAATGGCAACTCAGCTACACGAGGATATTTGTCTAAAAATCCTTTAACATCGTAGCCCTTGTCCAAGGCATACTGGATGAAGGCTGTTTCGGTTGGATCACCGATCAAGTTTCCTTCCACATCGATTTTCGTATCGTTTGCCAAGACAACTGAACGTAGAAGCGGCATTTCAAGACCTAGTTCAATGTCGTCAGCTGAGTCATGTAGGACTGCATCGTAGAAGACTTTTTCGACTGTCATCTTGTTCATAGTCAGCGTACCAGTCTTATCAGAAGCGATGATTTCAGTTGAACCAAGTGTTTCAACTGCTGGCAATTTACGAACGATGGAATGGCGTTTGGCTAAAACTTGAGTACCAAGGGAAAGAACGATGGTAACGATAGCAGGAAGTCCTTCTGGAATGGCTGCAACGGCAAGGGCAACAGAAGTCAACAACTCACCAAGTGGACTTTTCCCTTGAATGAAGACACCCACTACAAAAGTAACAAGGGCAATGACCAAGATAGCATAGGTCAAGACCTTAGAAAGGTTGTTCAAGTTTTGTTTGAGGGGTGTATCCGTCTCATCCGCATCTTGAAGCATACCAGCAATATGACCAACTTCCGTGTACATCCCTGTATTGACAACAACACCCATCCCACGACCATAGGTCACGTTAGAGTTTTGGAAGGCCATATTGACACGGTCACCAATACCAGCATCTGTCGCAAGCTCGACTGACAAGTCTTTTTCGACTGGCACAGACTCACCTGTCAAAGCAGCTTCTTCGATCTTAAGAGAGTTGGCTTCTAGCAAACGTAGGTCTGCTGGCACAACGTCACCTGCTTCAAGGGCAACGATATCTCCAGGTACCAATTCTTTTGAATCAATCTCCGCCATATGCCCATCACGAAGAACGCGAGCAGCTGGACTTGACATAGATTTGAGGGCTTCAATGGCTTCTTCTGCTTTTCCTTCTTGGTAAACACCAAAGGCAGCGTTAATGATAACCACGGCTAAAATGATAATGGCATCTGCGATATCTTCCCCACCAGAAGTCACGACTGACAAGATAGCCGCCGCAACTAGGATAATAATCATCAAATCCTTAAATTGCTCGATGAATTTGACCAGGATTGATCGTTTCTCGCCTTCTTCGAGTTCATTGTGGCCAAATTCGGCAAGGCGCTTTTCCGCCTCACTTGATGACAAACCTTGCTCGGTCGCATCCACAGCCTTCAAGACCTCTTCAGGACTCTGAGTGTAAAACGCTTGGCGTTTTTGTTCTTTTGACATGTGTCTCCTCCTTGACATTGTGTGCAAAACAGACTCTCTTTTCCCTCATCGCATCTTTTCACGACAAACAAAAAGAGACCTGTTAATCATAACAAGTCTCGCTGTTTAAGATAGTGCCGGAAAACATACTTTTCAGTATAAAATTCGGAATGACGACACTATCACAGGTTTCTGCCAGCTACTCCCTTGAGTAGTACTATTATACCAAATTTTGGGGAGTTTTAAAAGAGTAAAAACTACCTTATTTGAATTTTCCCTTGAAAACCAGTATAATGGTAGAATGCTATATAACTAGAAAGGAAGTTGAATGAAGCAATCTATCTCAAATCTCAAGTTAGCTGAACGTGGTGCCATTATCAGTATTTCAACCTACCTGCTCTTGTCTGCAGCGAAATTGGCTACTGGCCATCTTCTTCATTCATCCAGTTTGGTGGCCGATGGTTTCAACAACGTGTCGGACATCATTGGAAATGTAGCCCTCTTGATTGGAATCCGAATGGCACGCCAGCCTGCTGACCGAGACCACCGTTTTGGCCACTGGAAGATTGAGGATTTGGCTAGCTTAATCACTTCCATCATCATGTTCTATGTTGGCTTTGATGTTCTAAGGGATACCATTCAAAAGATTCTCAGTCGTGAAGAAACGGTCATTGATCCTCTGGGTGCAACTCTAGGAATTATGTCTGCAGCGATTATGTCTGTGGTCTATCTCTACAATACTCGCCTCAGTAAGAAATCCAACTCCAAGGCACTGAAGGCCGCAGCAAAGGACAATCTTTCTGATGCTGTCACCTCACTTGGAACCACCATTGCCATCCTAGCTAGTAGTTTCAATTATCCCATTGTGGATAAACTGGTTGCTATCATCATCACTTTCTTTATCTTGAAGACTGCCTATGATATCTTCATCGAGTCTTCCTTTAGCCTTTCGGATGGCTTTGACGACCGTCTGCTTGAGGATTATCAAAAGGCCATCATGGAAATTCCCAAAATCAGCAAGGTTAAGTCCCAAAGAGGTCGTACCTACGGTAGCAACATCTACCTGGATATTACGCTAGAGATGAACCCTGACCTGTCTGTTTTTGAGAGTCATGAAATCGCGGATCAGGTCGAGTCTATGCTGGAGGAACGTTTTGGGGTTTTTGATACCGATGTCCATATTGAGCCAGCGCCTATCCCTGAGGATGAAATTTTAGACAATGTCTATAAGAAATTGCTTATGCGTGAACAATTGATTGACCAAGGAAATCAACTGGAAGAACTATTGGCTGATGATTTTGTCTATATTCGCCAAGACGGAAAGCAGATGGATAAAGAAGCCTATAAAGCAGAAAAAGACTTGAATTCAGCTATCAAGGACATCCAAATCACTTCCATCAGTCAAAAGACCAAACTCATCTGCTATGAATTAGATGGTATCGTCCATACCAGTATCTGGCGTCGCCACGAAACTTGGCAAAATGTCTTCCACCAGGAAACAAAAAAAGAATAGAGAAATCCTGTCATGAGACGGGCTTTTTCTATTCTTCTAACTATCAAATTCACTGAGATACTCATAGCGTTCGTATTTTTCAAGGAGTGCTTCATTTTTCTCATCCAATTCTTTTTGGAGAGTAGCCAGCTTACCAAAGTCAGAGCCGTTAGCCTGCATTTCCTCTTCAATAGCAGCGATACGGTTTTCCAAGGCTTCAATATCGCCTTCAATGCTTGCCCACTCCTGCTTTTCTTGGTAGGTCATGCGTTTCTTGCCTTCACGAACCTTGACCACTTTCTCCTTTTCAGCCTTTTGCACTTGATTGGCCATCTCTGTTTCAAAGACTTTTTCATCAAGATAGTCGGTATAATGACCAAAGAAAGGACGAATCTTGCCATCCTCAAAAGCGAGAATCTTGGTCGCTGCCTTATCCAAGAAATAGCGGTCGTGACTAACAGTCAAAACTGGACCAGCAAAGCCTTGTAAGAAATTCTCCAAAACTGTAAGAGTAGCAATATCCAAATCATTGGTCGGCTCGTCCAAGAGAAGAACATTTGGTTTTTCCAAAAGCAGTTTGAGGAGATAAAGACGTTTTTTCTCTCCCCCAGACAATTTCTCAATCAAGGTTCCATGCGTCGAACGTGGGAAAAGGAACTGCTCCAGCAACTCTGCAATGGAAGTCGTAGAACCACCACTGGTTTTGACCTCTTCTGCCACTTCCTGCAGGTAATTGATCACTCGCTTGCTTTCATCCAAGCCCTTAATTTGCTGAGAGAAATAGGCGATGCGAACAGTTTCCCCTATCACAACTTGACCTGCTGTCGGCTCAAGGCTGCCTGCAATTAGATTGAGCAGGGTTGATTTCCCAACACCGTTATCCCCAACGATTCCGATGCGGTCTTTGGCTTGCACCAAGAGATTAAAATCTTGCAAAATAGGCTTGTTTTCATAGGCAAAGGAAACATCCTGAAACTCGATGACCTTTTTCCCAATCCGACTGGTTTCAAAGTTCATGGTCAAGTCTGTCTCATCAGTATTGCCTGAAACTTCCTTTTTCAGGTCGTGGAAACGATTGATACGAGCCTGCTGCTTGGTCGCACGCGCCTGCGGTTGTCTACGCATCCAGGCCAATTCCTGCTTATAGAGTTGTTCTTTTTTGTGGAGAAGAGCTGCGTCACGCTCGTCCTGTTCCGCCTTAAGGCGAACATAGTCCTGATAATTCCCTTGATACTCGGTCAATCCAGCTCGATCCAACTCGAAAATCCGAGTTGACAAAGCATCCAAGAAATAACGATCGTGAGTGATAAAGAGAACTGTCTTCTTAGAATTTTTTAAAAAGAGGGTCAGCCACTCAATAGTCGCAATATCCAGATGGTTGGTTGGCTCATCCAGCAGCAAGAGGTCGTGATTACCAAGAAGAACTTGCGCCAACTGGACCCGTCTTCTTAGACCACCTGACAATTCCCCAACAGGAGTAGATAAGTCCTGAATCCCCAGCTTGCTGAGAACAGTCTTGACCTGACTCTCGATTTCCCAAGCTTGGAGAGAGTCCATTTCAGCCATGACCCGTTCCAAACGAGCCTGCTTGTCCTCACTGTAGTTGAGCATGATCAACTCATACTCACGAATGAGCTGGATTTCCTTGAGGTCGCTGGAAAGAACCGTATCCAAGACCGTCTTGCTATCATCAAAATCAGGATCTTGAGTCAAATAACCAATCTGGTAATCATTCTTAGCCGAAAAGGGACTGACATCCCCATCAAAGCCAGAAACGCCAGAAAGAACATCTAAAAGGGTGGTCTTCCCTGTTCCATTGACACCAATCAAACCAATTCTGTCTAGGTCATGGATGATAAAGGAAATATCCTTAAAAACGGTCTTATCACCGACAGATTTACTTAGTTTTTCAACGATAAAATCACTCATTTCTTCTCCCTCAGATAAGCATGGATGGCTTGTCGGTCATTTTCCAATTCTCCATCGACAATGGCATACTCAATCTCTGTTAAAATCTCTCCCAAGTCTGGTCCCGGCTGATAACCATATTCCTTGATCAAAATGCCACCATTAATCTGAATTTCTTTCTTGTCATGAATGGTCAAACTCTGATAGGTTTCTGTTATGACTTGTGGGTTGACTGGTTTTCCCTGGGTATGACGAAGATTTTCAGCCTGTAAAAGCAACTCCAAGTCAAAGCGGTAACAATCGCGCTTGCTCAATTCTCCCTTTTCACGCAGAGCCAAAATAGTCAGCAAATCCTGAACTTGCTTGGCAAACTGGCGTGAGGTCTTCCAAGCTTTCAAAAATGGCTGCGCATTTTCAATCTCCAAAGCCCACAGTAGAGCCGCCCAAGCTTGCTCTGAAGATTCAAAGGTGAAATCAGTCTCTAAATCAAACAGTCTGTTAAGTTTGTCTTGGCTAGATGCCAGATCAGGGAGATAGTCATAAGCTTGACTCTCAATCATGGAAGCCAAGCCCCTTCTCCAAAATGGAGCCAGCAAGAGTTTATCAAACTCAACGAAGGTACGCTCCACAGAAATTTTCTCCAAAAGGGGCGTCAATGTCTTCATAGCTTTAAAGGTTTCTGGCTCAAGTTCAAAGCCAAGACTAGCCTGAAAACGGAAACCACGCATAATTCGTAGAGCATCTTCGTTGAAACGCTCACTAGCCACTCCAACCGCTCGTAAGACTTGCTTTTCCAAATCTTCTAAACCATGAAACAAGTCAATGATTTCCCCTGTCTCGTCCAAGGCAAAGGCATTGACTGTAAAATCACGGCGCTTAAGGTCTTCTTCTAGCGAGCGAACAAAAGAAACCGCACTGGGTCTGCGATAGTCCACATAGACATCCTCTGTCCGAAAGGTGGTTACCTCATACTCCTCATCCCCATCTAAGACCAAGACGGTTCCATGCTCGATTCCGATATCGGCTGTTCGCGGAAAAATCTGCTTGGTCTCTTCTGGATAAGAAGACGTCGCAATATCCACATCATGGATAGGGCGATTGAGAAGGGCATCTCGAACAGAACCTCCAACAAAATAGGCCTCAAAACCTGCTTCTTTAATTTTTTCTAATACTGGTAAAGCCTTCTGAAATTCAGAAGGCATTTGCGTTAATCTCATAATAAGTGTTCTAATCCATAGACAAGCTCATGACGCTTGACAACTTCTTTAATTCCCAAATTCACCCCTGTCATGAAGGAGCTGCGATCATAGGAGTCATGACGGAGCGTCAATCCTTCTCCCTGATTGCCAAAGATGACTTCCTGATGGGCTACCAAGCCTGGTAAACGAACTGAGTGAATCCGCATGCCATCAAAGTCAGCACCACGGGCACCTGCAATCAATTCTTCCTCATCAGGCGCACCTTGCTGAATAGACTCTCGAACTTCTGCCATCAACTCAGCTGTTTTAATAGCTGTTCCACTCGGAGCATCCTTTTTCTTGTCATGATGAAGCTCAATAATCTCCACATTTGGGAAATATTTGGCAGCCTGCCTTGCAAATTGCATGAGCAAGACAGCACCCAGTGCAAAGTTAGGGGCAATCAAACCACCCAAATCTTGGGCACGAGAAAATACTTTTAGCTCTGTAATTTCTTCACTCGTGAAACCAGTCGTTCCAACTACTGGAGCAAAGCCATTTTCAAGAGCAAAGCGTGTGTTTTCATAGGCAACGGCTGGTGTAGTAAAGTCTACCCAGACATCCGCTTCAAAGCCTGCTAAATCAACCTTATCCTTGAAAACAGGAATACCCTGCCATTCTGACTCAGACTCAAAAGAATCCAAAACTGCTACCAAGTCCAAGTCTGGATCAGCCAAGACCATCTGACAAGCAGCTTGGCCCATCTTGCCTTTAAAACCTGCAATAATTACTCGAATACTCATCTCTACTCCTGTCTAAGATACAAAGGACGTTAGCTGCCCATGAAAAATAGGGAATGGCGCTGACTTTCCATGAAAGGCAAGACAGACATCTTTTTTCAAGAGGCAGGTAGTCCGTGTTCAATTGCTAAGATACAAGGCCTGTAAGAACACAAAGTGAAAATAGGAATTCTGATCAAGAAGTGTCTACTCCTTGGAAGAACTATCTTTTTCACACAGGGTCCCAGGCGTGTTCAATTATCAAGATACAAAGGACCTTAGCTGCCCATGAAAAATAGGGAATGACGCTGACTTGCCACGAAAGGCAAGACAGGCATCTTTTTTCAAGAGGCAGGTAGTCCGTGTTCAATTGCTAAGATACAAGGCATCTTAACTAGTCTAAAAGTGCCAACTAAATCACTGGAATATAACCTAGAGCAATACTTCCTGCTCCTAGGTGGGTTCCAATGACACTACCAAATGTAGCTAGTGAAATATCCGTACCCACTCCAGATTCAATCAAGTGGTGACGCAATTCTTCAGCCTTTTCAGGAGCATTCCCATGAATGACAATGACCCGATATTGGCCTGAAGCCGTTGTTTCCTTGATGATTTCAATCAAGCGCTTGGTTGCTTTCTTTTCCGTACGAACTTTTTCGTAAACTTCAATCACACCTTGATCGTTAAAATAAAGGATTGGCTTAATGCTAAGCAAATTGCCCAAAATGGCAGCCCCATTTGAAAGGCGCCCACCTTTTACCAAATGATCCAGGTCATCTACCATGATAAAAGCTGACGTACGGCTGATTTGAATAGCTAGCTTATCCTGAATGATAGCAAAATCATCGCCCTGATCTCGCCAGTTAAAGACGCTTTCAACCATGATGCCTAGGGGAGCGCTTGTAATCAAAGTGTCTGGGAAAGCAATGGTTAAACCCTCATAGTCATCCACCATATACTGGATATTTTGGTAAAAACCTGAAATTCCAGAAGATAGGAACAGCCCCAAGGCATGTGTATAACCTTGTTCTTTGAGCGAAGTTAAGATCTCATCTAACTTGGCAATACTTGGTTGACTGGTCTTAGGCAATTCAGAAGCCTGAGCCATTTTTGGGTAAAATTCCTCAGCAGTCAGATTGATGCCTTCGACATACTCCTCACCATCAATATTGACAGGAATATCCAAGACATACAAATCTTCTCTTTGCAAGGTCTCTGCACTGAGATAGGCAGAAGAATCTGTGATAACAGCTAGTTTCATATTAGAACTCCAAATTGATTCCTGGTAAGTCTAATGCAATTTCAGTTACTTCGTAAGTCAAACGGTTGAGCATATTCAAACATGGACGAGCCAAAGTTTCCACTTCTTCTTGGCTCAATTCACTTGGTTCATTGACAATACGGCCATCGATATGATTTACCTGTGAAATGGTTCCACTGATGACAAACTTATCAAATACAATCATAAATGTCAAGATGACAATCAAGGAAGTCACTTGATTTTCTTGATTATGTTGGAGCAATTGGAAGTTCACATCCACCTTAGTTTCAGGAGCTCCATTTTCATTTTCCCATTCAAAATTACGCGCATCAAAATGATACTGACTAACAAATTCTTGTTCACGTTTAAGATTCATATCTTTCTCCCTCGGCTACAATATTATAAGCTATTGTACCATAATTTTTTATTTTCATCTAGTTTTCTAAGTTTTAGTCCATCCCAATTTCAGCTCGAACTACGTCTGCGATGGTATCAACATAGTAGTCAACTTCTTCTGTGGTAGGCGCTTCTGCCATAACACGCAAGAGGGGCTCTGTTCCACTTGGGCGTACTAAGATACGACCATTCCCTGCCATTTCTTCTTCCATCTTCTCGATGATAGCCTTGATAGCTGGCACTTCCATAGCCTTTTCCTTCACGGCATTTTCCACTCGGATATTGACTAATTTTTGTGGATAGATGGTTACTTCTGCTGCCAACTCTGACAAGCTCCTACCAGTTTCCTTCATGATTTTTGTCAATTGGACAGCGGATAATTGACCATCACCTGTTGTATTGTAGTCCATCAAGATAACGTGCCCAGATTGTTCACCACCGAGGTTGTAGCCTGATTTTCGCATTTCTTCAACAACGTAGCGGTCGCCAACTGCAGTGACTACCTTGTTAATACCTTCGCGATCCAAGGCATTGTGGAAACCAAGGTTAGACATCACAGTTGTCACAATTGTATTTTGAGCCAATTGTCCTTTTTCAGAAAGGTATTTCCCAATGATGTACATAATCTTGTCACCATCGACGATGTCGCCATTTTCATCAACAGCAATCAAACGGTCACTGTCTCCATCAAAGGCCAAACCAATAGCTGAGCCGCTTTCTTTGACCACTTCTTGAAGGGTTTCTGGGTGGGTTGAACCAACATTAAGGTTGATGTTAAGACCATCTGGTGTTTCCCCTATAACAGTCAACTGAGCACCAAGGTCTGCAAAGATTTGACGGGCACTTGTAGAAGCTGCACCATTAGCTGTATCCAAGGCAACCTTCATTCCTTCAAGAGGAGTTCCAGTTGAAACAAGGTAGCCTTCATACTTACGCAAGCCTTCTGGATAATCTACCAAGGTTCCCAAGCCTTCTGCACTTGGACGAGGAAGAGTGTCTTCCGCAGCATCTAGCACGGCTTCAATTTCTGCTTCTTTTTCGTCATCTAGTTTGAAGCCATCACCGCCAAAGAACTTGATTCCATTATCAAGGGCTGGGTTGTGGCTAGCAGAAATCATGACACCGGCGCTTGCTCCCTCAGTTTTTACCAAGTAAGCTACTGCTGGTGTCGCCAGAACACCTAGTTTGTATACGTGAATTCCTACAGATAGAAGACCAGCTACCAAGGCAGATTCTAGCATTTCCCCTGAAATACGTGTGTCACGTCCTATAAAGACTTTCGGTGCTTCCGTTTCATGTTGACTAAGAACATAGCCTCCAAAACGTCCTAGCTTAAAAGCTAATTCTGGAGTAAGTTCCACATTAGCTTCTCCACGGACTCCATCAGTCCCAAAATATTTACCCATTTTTATAAAATCCTTTTTCTATTTTTAATTCGTTTTTGAACTAGTTGCTTTCGTTGACGAAGATGTCTCCGATGAACTGCTTGTAGTTGAATTTGATGTGCTTGAACTTGGTGCTGCTGGTTTTGTAGTTACCTTCATTGTTGTATCAAAGGGAGTGATAACTGTCGGTAAGACAACACCATTGCGGTCGATTGCCTGCAAAGGTACTGAACCACTGTAATTACCTGTTATGTGTTCGCTAGTTGGCAAGACAGCGATAATCTTATCAATTCTATCCAATGTCTCTTGATCACTCGTAATCGACACTTCTTCATCTGACACCGTGACATTTTCAATCTGTACCCGACTATCAATTTGACTAGGGTCAATCTCTGGTACAACCTTTACCTTATCCTTCTGAGCCTTCTTCCCAATCTTGACTGTAATTTTTTGCGGAGTCGCCACAGCGGTCAGCCCATTGGGTAAATCTTCAATGCTCAAAGGAACTTCAATCGTTCCAACACTGGCATCTGTTAGGTCAGCAGTAACCTTGAATTTACGTGTGCTTTCTTGCATTTCACTAGCTAGCGATAGGCGATTTGCACCAGTCAAGACCACTGAGACTTCTGAAGCAAAACCGCTAATAAAATACTCATCACTATTATAGCGTATGTCAATAGGAACATTTGTTACTGTATTCGTATAGGTTTCCGTTTTTACCTGCCTAGCACTGGTACTGTTTTGAAAATTCGTCGCCGTAGCATAGACAAATAAGACACAAGCAAAAAAGAGTGAGGATATGATATATAAACTATTTTTTTTCATGTTTCCATCCTCCTAGCAATCGTTCTTTAAAACTAAGACCCGCTTCCTCTTTTGGAAGTAAGATTTCACGTAATTCTGTTTCAAATTCATCAAGTGTTAGGTTGTGCTTAAAGCTTCCATTATAGGTTATCGAAATTCCTCCCGTTTCCTCTGATACGACAAAAGTCAAGGCATCTGAGACTTCTGATAAACCAATAGCCGCCCGGTGTCTAGTTCCAAATTCCTTGGAAATTCCTGTACTTTCTGTCAAGGGCAGATAGGCAGACGTCACAGCGATACGTTCTTCTCTGATAATCACCGCACCATCATGTAGGGGAGTGTTGGGAATAAAAATGTTAATGAGAAGTTCTGCAGAAATCTTAGCATCCAAGGGAATTCCTGTCGAAATATACTCCTGCAAGGTACGTACACGCTGAATAGCAACCAAGGCCCCGATTTTACGAGGACTCATGTATTCAACTGATTTAACAAAGGCACGAATCATCTGTTCCTCAGCACTAATAGAGGCATTGGAAAAGAAATCTATCGCTCTTCCCAAACGTTCCAAACCAGTCCGAATCTCTGGAGAGAAGATAACAACCGCCGCAATAACCCCATAAGTAATAATTTGATTGATTAACCAAGAAATCGTAGTCAAGCCAATCATATTTGCAAGGATTTGAGCTAAAATAAACACCAAAACTCCACGTACCAAAATCATAATCTTGGTTCCTGCAATAGCTTTTGTAAAATGGTATAAAATATAAGCAACAATCAAAATATCAATCAGATTGATAGCTATCGTCCATGGACTTGCAAACAAACTGGTCCAATATTGCAGATTGGATAATTGTTGAAAATTCATCCCTGATATCCTCCCTATCAAAACACTTTCATCCTATTATACCATTTTCTGGCATTTTTTTCCCTATCCTAGTCCATTTTACATTGAACAAAAATATGATAAAATAAACTGACTAGAAAAAACAAAGGAGAAACTATGTCTCAACTCTATGATATTACCATTGTGGGTGGTGGTCCTGTCGGGCTTTTTGCAGCCTTTTATGCCCACCTACGCCAAGCCAAGGTTCAAATCATCGACTCTCTTCCCCAGCTAGGTGGACAACCTGCTATTCTCTACCCTGAAAAGGAAATCCTAGACGTACCAGGCTTCCCAAACCTGACTGGAGAAGAGTTGACTAACCGCTTGATTGAACAGCTAAACAGCTTTGATACCCCTATTCATCTCAATGAAACGGTTCTTGAGATTGACAAACAAGAAGAATTTGCCATCACAACTTCTAAAGGAAGTCACCTGACTAAAACAGTTATCATCGCTATGGGTGGCGGTGCCTTCAAACCACGTCCGCTGGAACTTGAAGGGGTTGAGAGCTATGAAAATATCCACTACCACGTTTCTAACATTCAGCAATACGCTGGTAAGAAAGTGACGATTCTTGGTGGGGGAGATTCGGCTGTGGATTGGACTTTGGCTTTTGAAAAAATCGCACCAACTACCCTTGTTCACCGCAGAGATAATTTCCGTGCCTTGGAACACAGCGTTCAAGCCTTGCAAGAATCATCTGTGACCATCAAGACACCATTCGTCCCTAGCCAACTCCTTGGAGATGGAAACACGATTGATAAACTTGAAATCACAAAAGTCAAATCTGATGAAACCGAAACGATTGACTTAGATCACCTCTTTGTCAACTATGGTTTCAAATCTTCTGTCGGTAATCTTAAAAACTGGGGGTTGGAACTCAACCGACACAAGATTATCGTCAACAGCAAACAGGAATCCAGCCAAGCAGGTATCTATGCTATTGGTGACTGCTGCTACTATGACGGAAAAATTGACTTGATTGCGACAGGTCTCGGAGAAGCTCCAACTGCTGTCAATAATGCTATCAACTACATAGACCCTGAACAAAAAGTACAACCAAAACACTCTACTAGTTTATAAAAAAGAACCACGAGTCACATAGGATGCGTGGTTTTATAATTCATCGGCTTTTA
>NZ_VMMK01000047.1:9474-13626 GCF_013277255.1 Streptococcus sp. 2154 | reverse complement strand
TTCGTTATTGGGCGGTTACGGTTGAAGTCAGCTAAGCTCGAGAAAGGACACATTTCGTCCTTTCTTTTTTGATGTTCAGAGTGATGAAAATCCGTTTTTTGAAGTTTTCAAAGTTCCGAAAACCAAAGGCATTGCGTTTGATAAGTTTAATGAGATTATTGGTCGCTTCCAGTTTGGCGTTAGAATAGTGTAGTTGAAGGGCATTGACAATCTTTTCTTTATCCTTTAGAAAGGTTTTAAAGACAGTCTGAAAAAGAGGATGAACCTGCTTTAGATTGTCCTCAATGAGTCCGAAAAATTTGTCAGGCTCTTTATTCTGGAAGTGAAAAAGTAAGAGCTGATAGAGATTGTAGTGGTGTTTCAAGTCTTCTGAATAGCTCAAAAGCTTGTCAAGAATCTCTTTATTGGTTAAGTGCATACGAAAAGTAGGGCGATAAAAACGTTTATCGCTGAGTTTACGACTATCCTGTTGAATGAGTTTCCAGTAGCGTTTAATAGCCTTGTATTCATGGGATTTTCGTTCAAACTGATTCATAATTTGGACACGGACACGACTCATAGCACGGCTAAGATGTTGCACAATGTGAAAGCGATCCAGAACGATTTTAGCATTCGGGAGTGAAACAGTCTGGGAGACTGTTTCAGCCTGAGCCTAGAAATTTGAAAGCGAAGCTGTTTAGCCAAGGCATAATAAGGACTAAACATATCCATAGTAATAATTTTCACTCGACATCGGACGACCCTATCATATTTAAGAAAGTGATCTCGAATGACGGCTTGTGTTCTACCTTCAAGAACAGTGATGATATTGAGCTTATCAAAATCTTGCGCAATGAAGCTCATCTCCATCTCCCGATTGAAACAGTCACTCCCTGGACTGTTTCAACGTCCCAAGACATAATCTTAGGCAGATTTCTAAAATTACACTCAAAGTGGAAGTCATTGAGCTTTCGAATGACAGTTGAAGTTGAGATGGAAAGCTGATGGTCAATATCAGTCATAGAAATCTTTTCAATTAACTTTTGAGCAATTTTTTGATTGATGATACGAGGGATTTGGTGATTTTTCTTGACGATAGAAGTTTCAGCGACCATCATTTTTGAACAGTGATAGCACTTGAATCGACGCTTTCTAAGGAGAATTCTAGTAGGCATACCAGTCGTTTCGAGGTAAGGAATTTTCGACGGTTTTTGAAAGTCATATTTCTTCATTTGACTTCCGCACTCAGGGCAAGATGGGGCGTCGTAGTCCAGTTTGGCGATGATTTCCTTGTGTGTATCCTTCTTGATGATGTCTAGAATCTGGATATTAGGGTCTTTGATATCGAGTAGTTTTGTGATAAAATGTAATTGTTCCGTATGATTCTTTCTAATGAGTTGTTTTGTCGCTTTTCATTATAGGTCATATGGGACTTTTTTTCTACACAAAATAGGCTCCATAATATCCATAGGGGATTTACCCACTACAAATATTATAGAGCCATAAGTCTTTGATTTTGAGACTAAGGAGAGTCAGGGTCAAAGTAGTGAATGATTCTGAAACCACTCATAATAGTCTCTTGAGAGGACAGATAAGAGTAACAAATATGGTGCTACTCATGTATCTTGTATTTTGATTTACAAACAGCGAAGAAAATATAGGAAGCTGAAATAAAATATAGATGAATCGATTTGGAGAGTCAACGCAATCTATGGCAATATTTTCGCAGCTAGGGAGAAACATTTTAATTTTAATGTACTAGGCGTCTTCTACAGTTAGCTAGAGTTTCAATTGTAGATGTTCTTTGAAATAATATCTTAGCGATTTATTGGTATTAGAAGATTTAGAGAAATTCTTTCTCAATAAATAAACATGGCGTCACCAAAACTGAAGAAGCGGTAGTGTTCTTGGATGGCATGGTGGTAGGCATCTAAGACTAATTCACGGCCTGCAAAGGCAGAAACCAACATGACCAGAGTTGATTTTGGCAGGTGGAAGTTGGTTGAGAAGGCATCCACGACCTTCCACTCATACCCAGGTTTGATAAAGATATTGGTCCAACCAGAATCTGCTTGGATTTGCCCCTCAAACTTGGAACCAATAGTTTCCAAGGTGCGGATAGAAGTGGTTCCGACAGCGATGACACGACCACCATTTTCCTTAACAGAGCGGAGAGTTGCAGCTGCTTCCTCAGAAAGTTGATAGAACTCTGAGTGCATTTCGTGTTCGTCTAGATTGTCCACAGAAACGGGTCTAAAGGTTCCGAGTCCGACATGAAGAGTCAGATAGACTAGATGAACACCCTTAGCTTGGATTTCTGCTAGCAGTTCTTTGGTGAAGTGAAGTCCAGCAGTTGGTGCAGCAGCTGAGCCGCTTTCCTTGGCGTAAACTGTTTGATAGCGTTCACGGTCATCCAGTTTTTCGTGGATATAAGGTGGCAGCGGCATTTCACCCAGACTTTCCAAAACTTCTAGGAAAATTCCGTGGTATTCGAAGCGGACAATGCGGCCTCCGTGGGTCAATTCTTCTGTAATGACAGCGCTGAGGCGACCATCACCAAAGCTGATACGAGTACCGACCTTGAGGCGTTTGGCAGGTTTAGCCAGAACTTCCCACTCATCTCCAGCAGTATTTTTGAGCAGGAGAAGTTCCACATGGCCTCCAGTTTCTTCCTTTTGACCATAGAGGCGGGCAGGGAGAACGCGGGTGTCGTTCATAACGAGGGCATCACCAGGTTCCAGCATATCAATAATGGAGTGGAAGTGTTTGTCCTGCATTTTTCCTGTCTCACGGTTGACGATGAGGAGTTTAGAGGCATCTCGTTTTTCAAGGGGTGTTTGGGCAATCAATTCCTCAGGTAAGTGGAAGTCAAAATCAGCTGTATTCATATATCTGTTCATTCTTTCTAAGTTCTAATCCTATCCATTATAACATGTTTCAAGTATAGACGCTCTTTTTTTAGAAATTAAATCGTTTTCACTTGACAAAAATTGGTCTATACCATATAATAAAAATAGATAGAAATGGAGGATGAAAAGATGAAAGTTATTAAAGTTGAAAACCAAATCGAAGGTGGAAAAGTTGCTTTTGAGATTTTGAAGGAAAAATTAGCCAATGGCGCTCAAACCTTAGGGTTTGCGACAGGAAGTAGTCCACTTGAATTTTATAAGGAAATTGTTGAAAGTGACCTCGATTTTTCAAATCTAACCAGTGTCAACCTTGATGAGTATGTAGGCCTTGATGGCGACAATCCACAGTCTTACCGTCACTTCATGCAAGAAAACTTGTTCAACCAAAAACCATTTAAAGAAAGTTTCTTGCCTCGTGGTGTTAAGGATCATGCTGAAGCTGAAGTTGAACGCTACAACCAAATTTTGGCTGACCATCCAGTTGATCTGCAAATCTTGGGAATCGGTCGCAATGGGCATATCGGCTTTAATGAGCCTGGTACTCCATTTGACAGTCAAACGCATCTAGTAGAACTTGACCAGTCTACTATTGAAGCCAATGCGCGCTTTTTTGACAAGATTGAAGACGTCCCAACCCAAGCTATTTCAATGGGGATTAAGAACATCTTGGATGCCAAGTCAATCCTTCTCTTTGCCTACGGTGAGTCGAAAGCAGAAGCCATTGCCGGAACAGTGTCTGGCCCAGTGACTGAGAATCTACCTGCAAGTAGTCTCCAAAATCACCCTGATGTGACCATTATTGCGGATGCTGAAGCGCTTAGCTTACTTGAAAAATAAAAACCAATGTTCTATTGAACGCTTTCAACTCTTGTATAAATGTAAGAAAAAATCAAAATTAAACCGCATTTTTGCTTGACAATTATTCCTTTTACGTGTAGAATAAAATAGATATTGAACTTGAAGGGAGTGAAAAAAATGTCTAAAACAGTAGTACGTAAGAATGAATCTCTTGACGACGCACTTCGTCGTTTCAAACGTGCGGTTACTAAAGCTGGTACTCTTCAAGAAACACGCAAACGTGAATTCTATGAAAAACCTTCTGTAAAACGTAAACGTAAATCAGAAGCAGCTCGTAAACGTAAAAAATTCTAATTTGAAATGAAAGGCTGGAGAAATCTAGTCCTTTTTCTTTTAATACTCTTCGAAAATCTCTTCAAACCACGTCAACGTCGCCTTGCCGTATGTATGTGACTGACTTCGTCAG
>NZ_VMMK01000047.1:0-9458 GCF_013277255.1 Streptococcus sp. 2154 | reverse complement strand
GATTTTCATTGAGTATAAATAAATACTCCAAAGCCTGCAAAAATCTGAAACTTCCTCCTACAATTTGATATAATAGAGAGAAGAACTCGATTGAAGGAGGAAATGATGTCGGTTTTAGTAAAAGAAGTGATTGAAAAGCTTAGACTAGACATTGTCTATGGCGAACCAGAATTGCTTGAAAAGGAAATCAATACAGCAGATATTACGCGACCTGGTCTTGAAATGACAGGTTATTTTGACTACTACACGCCAGAGCGGATTCAACTTTTGGGGATGAAGGAGTGGTCTTATCTGATCAGCATGCCTTCCAACAGCCGTTATGAAGTTTTGAAAAAAATGTTTCTACCTGAGACACCAGCGGTCATTGTTGCCCGTGGTTTGGTGGTTCCAGAGGAGATGTTAAAAGCAGCCAGAGAATGTAAGATTGCTATTTTAACCAGCCGTACAGCGACAAGTCGTTTATCTGGAGAGTTATCTAGCTATCTGGATTCTCGTTTGGCAGAACGTACCAGTGTTCATGGGGTTTTGATGGATATCTATGGGATGGGCGTCTTGATTCAGGGAGATAGTGGAATTGGTAAGAGTGAGACAGGTCTGGAACTTGTCAAACGTGGTCACCGCTTGGTAGCTGATGACCGGGTCGATATCTTTGCCAAGGATGAGATTACTCTTTGGGGTGAACCGGCTGAAATCTTGAGACACCTGATTGAAATTCGTGGGGTTGGGATTATCGATGTCATGAGCCTCTACGGTGCCAGTGCCGTCAAGGATTCTTCACAGGTTCAACTTGCTGTCTATTTGGAAAACTATGATACACATAAGACTTTTGATCGTCTTGGAAACAATGCAGAGGAAATAGAAATTTCTGGCGTAGCCATTCCTCGTATCCGCATTCCAGTTAAAACAGGTCGTAATATTTCTGTCGTGATTGAGGCAGCTGCCATGAATTATCGTGCCAAGGAAATGGGCTTTGATGCGACCCGTTTGTTCGAAGAACGACTGACAAGTCTCATCGCTCGAAATGAGGTGCCTAATGCTTGATCCAATTGCTATTCAACTAGGCCCTCTAGCCATTCGTTGGTATGCCTTGTGTATTGTTACAGGTTTGATTCTTGCGGTTTATTTGACCATGAAAGAAGCGCCTAGAAAGAAGATCATACCAGACGATATTTTAGATTTTATCTTGATAGCCTTTCCCTTGGCTATTTTAGGAGCTCGTCTCTACTATGTCATTTTCCGTTTTGATTATTATAGTCAGAATTTGGGAGAGATTTTTGCCATTTGGAATGGTGGTTTGGCCATTTACGGTGGTTTGATAACTGGGGCACTTGTACTCTATATCTTTGCTGATCGTAAACTCATTAACACTTGGGATTTTCTAGATATTGCGGCGCCTAGCGTCATGATTGCCCAAAGTTTGGGTCGCTGGGGCAATTTCTTTAACCAAGAAGCTTATGGTGCAGCAGTGGATAATTTGGATTATCTACCTGTCTTTATTCGTGACCAGATGTATATTGAGGGGAGCTACCGTCAGCCGACCTTTCTTTATGAGTCCCTATGGAATCTACTTGGATTTGCCTTGATTCTGATTTTTAGACGAAAATGGAAAAGTCTCAGACGAGGTCATATCACGGCCTTTTACTTGATTTGGTATGGTTTCGGTCGTATGGTCATCGAAGGCATGCGAACAGATAGTCTCATGTTCTTTGGCCTTCGAGTGTCTCAATGGCTATCAGTTGTCCTTATCGGACTGGGTATTTTTATCATTCTATATCAAAATCGAAAGAAGGCCCCTTACTATGTTACAGAGGAGGAAAACTAAATGTTAGAAGTTGCATATATTTTTGTTGCCCTTGCTTTGATTGTATTTTTAGTGTATCTAATCATTACTGTACAAAAGCTTGGCCGTGTTATCGATGAAACAGAGAAGACGATTAAAACCTTGACTTCAGATGTGGATGTGACCTTGCATCATACCAATGAATTGCTGTCTAAGATCAATGTCTTGGCAGATGATATTAATGTCAAGGTGGCAACGATTGATCCACTCTTTAGTGCTGTTGCAGATTTATCTCTATCTGTTTCAGACCTCAATGACCATGCGCGTGTCTTGAGCAAGAAAGCTTCATCAGCTGGTTCAAAAACACTCAAGACTGGGGCAAGTTTATCAGCTCTTCGTCTTGCAAGTAAATTTTTAAAAAAATAAAAAAGGAGAATCCTTATGGGTAAATTATCCTCAATCCTTTTAGGAACCGTTTCAGGTGCAGCTCTTGCCTTGTTTTTAACAAGCGACAAGGGCAAACAAGTTTGCAGTCAGGCTCAAGATTTTCTGGATGATTTGAGAGAAAATCCAGAGTATGCCAAGGAGCAGGTCTGTGAAAAACTGACAGAAGTCAAGGAGCAGGCTACAGATTTTGTTCTTAAAACCAAAGAACAGGTTGAGTCGGGTGAAATCACTGTGGACAGCGTCCTTGCTCAAGCCAAATCATGTGCTCGTCAAGCGACAGAAGTATCAAAATATCGATTCAATAATCTCAAAGAGCAATGGCAAGAAAAGGCCGAAATTCTTGATGAATCAGAAGAGATTGTGATTGATATCAAAGAAGAAAAAATCTAGATTTGATGAGACTGGGCAAAAACTCAATTCTAGGAGAAAATGAAGTAGATCTTCCCATAATCAAACGCATAGTATCAAGGTTTTTCAAGGCCTGATATTATGCGTTTTTTGATTTTCATTGAGTATTATGGTATAATGGCAGTGTTGAAAGTGAAATATTTACATTTTTTATATTTTACTGATATTTTATTAATATTAAGCAATTCATTTTTTTATGATTAGAAATCAATGTGGTAGTTTATAATCAAGCAGAGGAAAAGTTCTAAAATTTTAGTCAAGAAAGGGTTTAGTATTTTGTCAAGGGAAAATAGTAGAACTCTCTATTTTGTAAAAAATAGCTAGAAAGAAAGTTGGTAAAATGAAAGATATTTTTAATAAACATCAATGTTTTTCGATTCGAAAGTTTTCTGTTGGAGTGGCTTCTGTATTAATAGGCATTGCTTTGTTTACACCATCCCAGGGAGTACTTGCTTCTACGGAAAATTCTCCATCTTCTGTGGATAAAAGAGAAGAAGTTCAACCTATACTAGATAATCAAAATAATCCTTCTTCTGAGTTAGATACCAGAGATGTTCCAATAGGATCTACAAGGACTACAGAACCCGTCAGATCTGGGAATAAGGAAAATAATAGCTTGACCACAAGGGATTTCGTGGCGGGTGAAGACAGATCAAGCACTCCAGCGGTGAGAGCAGCATCAAATCCTTCCGAGGTTAAAAAGTATGAATTAACTGATGAGTATGCTAAGCAAATAAAAGCAGGAGTAATCGGTTCAGAAGGTAATAAGCTTGATAGTTTATTGTTAAACGGCTCTAAGTTAAGTCCAGAAGCCTATACAGATGATGATTACTTGAAGGATAAAGAAGAACTTTATATTTATGAAAAAGGTGGGAAAAAATATGTAGGTTATAATAGTCATCCCTTATTAGAAGATACTGATGGTGATGGTATTATTGACAGTAAAGAAAAGCCAGATGAAAAATTAAAATGGAATGTAAGTGAGCGCGATATGATTATGTTCATGGAATTATCCTACCGTGATGATAATTATATTGATAGAGTGCTGGATCATAAGAGACCCTTAACAGAGTCAGAGTTATATAAAAAGAATGGTGACAGTAAACCACGTTATGAGTATATGATGATGAATAAGGAATTGGGGCCTTATTGGGAAAGGAAGAAAAGTTACCATACCTCCAGTGGACTAGATGCTGTCTTGTATGAAACGAAGAGTGATTTCTTATATTTACCAAATGGAACTGCACAAGTATTAGCCTTTCGTGGAACAAGTGATGCGAAAGATATAGGAGCTGATATAACACTTGGATTAGGAAGCAATCCTCAACAAGGGATAGATGCAGAAAATATTATGCATGAACTAGCTAAAGATAAGAGTATTACTAATCTTTATTTGACAGGTCATTCTTTAGGAGGATATTTAGTACAACGGGCAATGGTTGAAGCTTATCAGTTGGCATATTCTGACAGCAGAGTCATGTCTCCTAAAGAACAGTTGGCTTATAGAAACGTTTATAATAATGTATTAAAAAAAGGCACAACCTTTAATGCTCCAAAAGTTGTGACCAATTTGCTTTCCAGTCGTGAATTTTGGCAAAAAGGTTTAGATAGCAAAAAAATAGCCAAGTCTGGTAAAATGACTCATTATATTGTTGATAATGATTTGGCGATAAGAAAAGGCGTCAGCAATGATAGTGATGTTGTTATAAATGTTGGACGAACCAGTGGAGGTCACAGTTCACGTTCTTATTTTGAAGCTGATATGATTAATAGACGATCAGAGTTTATATCTGGGAAACGAATTTCCTTAGATGGGACAGGTTATCAAGATAAAAACATTGCAACAGTTAAATCTGTAGAAAAAGTTGGAGAAACTGTTGTATATAGTAAACGCGGAGATGACATCATTAAGTCAATAACTGTGAGTATGAAAGATCTCGATACAGGACAGATTACTAACAATACAATTGATGAAGTGTTTAAGAAAGATGGAGCCAAATCTACAGTTGTCGTTACCCAACTTGAGCCAAGTGTACGTTATGAAAAAGATGCCACAAGAGCTAAAGGTGAAGCTAATGTAACAACAACTGGTACTTCAGGTACTAGTACAGTAACAACAACTTATAGTGTAGATCCTAACACTGGAGATCTGATTGAACATGTAGGACAACCAGTAGTTAAGCAACCGGCAATAGAAACAGTTGTCAAAGTCGCAGCCAAGGATGAAGTAGAATACATTAAAAAAGGAGACGACGTTGTTAAGAAGACAACAAGCTACACAGTAAACTCAAAAACTGGCAGCCTTACTTCGACTAAGAAGGAAGAAGTAGTCAATAAAGGTGGCGCGAAGGATATAGTTGAGTATAATTCAGTTGAACCCAAAACAGTTTATTTAAAAGATGAAAACAGTCCAAAAGGTACTGATACCGTTCAATTTCTAGGGAGATCAGGAAAATCTAAAGTCATCACAACCTATAGCGTAAATCCAGTAAATGGAGCCCTAACTCCATCAAAAGGGGGATCAGAAGTCGTAACTCTACCAATAGCTAGAGTTGTAAAAGTAGGAGCTAAGGATAAAGTAGACGTAGAAACAATCCCATCTCCAGTAAAATACGAAAAAGATGCTAGTCGAGAAAAAGGCCAAGCCAATATTACTGTTCCAGGAAAAGACGGAAGTAAGACAACTACCACGACTTACACAGTAAATCCAGACAATGGGGAAGTTACTCCAAATGAAGGAAATCCAGTAATAGTAAATCCAACAGAAACAATCGTTAAAGTCGCGGCTAAGGATCAAGTAGTAGAAACGCCAATTGAGCCCACAGTGGTTTATGAAAGAGATGACACTCGTGACTTTGGTACACCAGACAAGCCTAGAAAAGGAGCAAAAGGAAAATCTGTAACGACTACAAGGTATGACGTTAATCCAAATAATGGATCAGTCACAGAACAGGTTGGTAAGCCAGTGGTCACCCCAGCTGGTAAAACAATAGTTAAGGTTGGAGCTAAAACTAAGGTTGAGAGTAGCAAGGATGACCAAGGTCGTGAAGTTATCAACACTACAACTTATGAAGTTGATCCAAAAACAGGTAAGGTAACTTCTACAACAGTAATTACTTACGGGACAAGGAAAGAACTAACGATTGAGAAGATGGTAGTACCATCTCCAGTAGTTTACGAAAAAGATGATACGAAAGAAAAAGGTACAGTCCCAACTACTGTTAAAGGTGAAGATGGTGAAGACACTATCACAACAACTTACACTGTGGACACTAATACTGGAAAGATTACAGCAAGTGAAGGTAAACCAGTTCGTACGAAAGAACCAACGAATACAGTCGTCAAAGTCGCAGCGAAGGACAAAGTAGAAAAAACAGAAATCTCATCACCTAAGAAATATGTGAAAGATGATACACGCGACAAAAATCAACCAAATGCGGAAGAAGCAGGCCAAGCAGGTTCAAGTACTATCACAACAACATATAGTGTTGATTCTACTACAGGCGCTATTACAGAAACAGTAGGAAAACCAGTAGTAGTAAATCCAACAGCAACAATAGTCAAAGTCGCAGCCAAGGACAAAATAGTAGAAACACTAATTGAACCTGAAGTTGAATATGTTAGAGATGGTGAACGAGAAGTTGACACACCTAATGAACGTATTGAAGGAGCTAAAGGTAAAATAGTTACTACAACCACTTACGATGTAGATTCAAAGGACGGTCATATCACAGAACACGTTGGTAACCCAATGGTCACCCTAGCTGGTAAAACAATAGTTAAGGTTGGGGCTAAAACTAAGGTTGAACGTAATAAGGATGACCAAGGACGTGAAGTTATCAACACTACAACTTATGAAGTTGATTCAAAGACCGGTAAGGTGACTCCTACAACAGTAACGACTTACGGAACAAGGAAAGAAGCAACGGTTGAGAAGAGGGTGGTACCATCTCCAGTACGTTACGAAAAAGATGATACGAAAGAAAAAGGTGCTGAAGCAATCACCGTTAAAGGTGAAGATGGTGAAGACAGCATCACAACAACGTACAGAGTAAATCCAACAACAGGGGAAATTACTCCAACTGTAGGAAAACCAGTTCGTACGAAAGAACCAACAGAAACAGTTGTAAAAGTTCCAGCTAAGGATAAAGTAGTAGAAACCCCGATTGAACCAGAAGTTGAGTATGTTAGAGATGGTGAACGAGAAGTTGACACACCTAATGAACGCGTTGAAGGAGCAAAAGGTAAGACAGTTACAACAACCACTTACGATGTAGATTCAACTGACGGTCATATCACAGAACACATTGCTAATAATATAACAACACCAGCTAAGGTAACACCAGGTAAAGTCACTCCAGCAACTCCAGTCACACCTGCTACTAATGGAAATTCTGGTCAAGATACACCTGCACCTGCACCAACAACTCCAATTCCAGATGCAGTTACTCCGAATGCAAATCATGAAGATACTACAGATGCTAGTGATAATGGAACTAAGTCAAATGATTCTCAAAATGTATTACCAAATACAGGAACAGAATCAAATGCGACTCTTGTATCTCTAGGACTTCTTGGTCTGCTAGGCGGTCTCAGACTTGCTCTTAGAAAGAAAAAAGAAGACTAAAAATTTAGTCAAATATGAACTATTCATTGTTAAGTGGACAATGAATACAAAAGATTAAAAAACGGCCTTGTTCCTCATTTCAAGAGGTGCAAGGCTGTTGTTGTATTTTGGCTCTTTATCAACTGTAGTGGGTTGAAGTCAGCTAAGCTCGAGAAAGGACAAATTTCGTCCTTTCTTTTTTGATGTTCAGAGCGATAAAAATCCGTTTTTTGAAGTTTTCAAAGTTCCGAAATCCAAAGGCATTTCGTTTGATAAGCTTAATGAGATTATTGGTTGCTTCTAATTTGGCGTTAGAATAGTGTAGTTGAAGGGCATTGACAATCTTTTCTTTATCCTTTAGAAAGGTTTTAAAGACAGTCTGAAAAAGAGGATGAACCTGCTTTAGATTGTCCTCAATAAGTCCGAAAAATTTGTCAGGCTCCTTGTTCTGGAAGTGAAAAAGTAAGAGCTGATAGAGATTGTAGTGGTGTTTCAAGTCTTCTGAATAGCTCAAAAGCTTGTCAAGAATCTTTTTATTCGTTAAGTGCATACGAAAAGTAGGGCGATAAAAACGTTTATCGCTGAGTTTACGACTATCCTGTTGAATGAGTTTCCAGTAGCGTTTAATAGCCTTGTATTCATGGGATTTTCGTTCAAACTGATTCATAATTTGGACACGGACACGACTCATAGCACGGCTAAGATGTTGCACAATGTGAAAGCGATCCAGAACGATTTTAGCGTTTGGAAAAAGTTGCCTAGCTAAGTCATAATAAGGACTAAACATATCCATAGTAATAATTTTCACTCGACATCGGACGACCCTATCATATTTAAGAAAGTGATCTCGAATGACAGCTTGTGTTCTACCTTCAAGAACAGTGATGATATTGAGCTTATCAAAATCTTGCGCAATGAAACTCATCTTTCCCTTGGTAAAGGCATACTCATCCCAAGACATAATCTCAGGCAGATGTTTAAAATTACACTCAAAGTGGAAGTCATTGAGCTTTCGAATGACAGTTGAAGTTGAAATGGCCAGCTGATGAGCAATATCGGTCATAGAAGTCTTTTCAATCAACTTTTGCGCAATTTTTTGGTTGATAATACGAGGAATTTGGTGATTTTTCTTGACGATAGAAGTTTCAGCGACCATCATTTTTGAACAGTGATAGCACTTGAATCGACGCTTTCTAAGGAGAATTCTAGTAGGCATACCAGTCGTTTCGAGGTAAGGAATTTTCGACGGTTTTTGAAAGTCATATTTCTTCATTTGACTTCCGCACTCAGGGCAAGATGGGGCGTCGTAGTCCAGTTTGGCGATGATTTCCTTGTGTGTATCCTTATTGATGATGTCTAGAATCTGGATATTAGGGTCTTTGATATCGAGTAGTTTTGTGATAAAATGTAATTGTTCCATATGATTCTTTCTAATGAGTTATTTTGTCGCTTTTCATTATAGATGATATGGGACTTTTTTCTACACAAAAATAGGCTCCATAATATCTATAGGGGATTTACCCACTACAAATATTATAGAGCCGAAAAAGTATAGTTGATTGAAAGTAACCGTCCAATAACGAAGTATATTGATACTCATCTACTTTCAAAAAGCATTCTAGTCCATCTCCGATTAACGATGGACTTTATCACCTCCTTCTCCAGTCCTTGTATGACATCTTCCAAAGTTCGAAAGGCTTTATTCTTAAATCCACGTTTACGAATCTCTTTCCACACTTGTTCAATGGGGTTCATCTCTGGTGTGTATGGAGGAATAAATGCAAAGCCAATATTAGTCGGAATCTTTAAGGTACTTGATTTATGCCATATAGCATTGTCCATAACGAGTAAAAGATAATCATCTGGATAAGCTTGTGAAAGCTCTTCTAAAAAGGCGTTCATCCACTCAGTATGACATCCACCAGCGATTAAGAAAAATGATTCGCCTGTATGGGCATCAACAGCTCCATAACAATAGCGAAATTCTCGTATATAGTGACTATGGACATGTGGACCTACTCCCATTGGAGCCCAACAAGATCCCAGTTTACTGATTCTACCGAAACCAGCCTCATCTTGGTACATCAAGCGAACCTTACGAAAATGCCTACTGGTTTTAAAGCGCTTTCTTGGAATCTTGAAATCAGCTGTATTTATATCATTTTGTTTGATTAAAAATATTGAAAATGGTATAATCTAGCTGTAATAGCTGTAATA
>NZ_VMMK01000046.1:23000-25665 GCF_013277255.1 Streptococcus sp. 2154 | reverse complement strand
ATTAAGTGATAAAGTCGGGAGTAGGACAACGACTTGTCCTTTTTCAAAACGGAGATTGATGTCGCGGAGTGCGTGGTAGTCTCCGTAATATTTTTCGACGTGTTCAAATTCTACTAAAGCCATAAGGAGTCTCCTTTGCATTAGATTTTATAACATGATTCTGCACCAAAAGATTTGTCTTGTCAAATCATATCTGAAAAAATTCACTAAAATTTTATAAAAAAGCAATCTGGATAGAGAAAACGTCTAAATCATGTTATAATGAAGCAATAGAATTCTTAGAAAGAGTGGATGTCTTTTTGATAACACCTACTTATGAATGGCAGTTTGCCCCGCAGGTAGAAGATGCGGATTTTACAAAGATAGCCAAGAAGGCTGGACTGGGTCCTGAGGTGGCTCGGTTATTGTTTGAGAGAGGGATTCAGGACCAAGAAAGTCTGAAGAAGTTTTTAGAACCTTCCTTGGAGAATTTGCATGACCCTTATCTGCTCCATGATATGGACAAGGCAGTGGAACGGATTCGTCAGGCCATTGAAGAAGGGGAAAATATTCTCGTTTATGGAGACTACGATGCGGATGGCATGACTTCGGCTTCGATTGTGAAGGAAAGTTTGGAACAACTTGGTGCTGAGTGCCGAGTTTACCTGCCAAATCGTTTTACCGATGGCTATGGCCCTAATGCTAGTGTTTATAAATACTTTATCGAGCAAGAAGGGATTTCCTTGATTGTGACGGTGGACAATGGGGTTGGTGGTCATGAGGCTATTGCATTGGCTCAGTCTATGGGAGTAGATGTCATTGTGACTGACCACCATTCCATGCCTGAAACCCTACCAGATGCCTATGCCATCGTTCATCCTGAACATCCGGATGCGGACTATCCTTTCAAATATTTGGCTGGTTGTGGAGTTGCTTTCAAGTTGGCTTGTGCCCTGTTAGAAGAAGTACAAGTGGAATTGCTTGATTTGGTTGCTATTGGTACCATTGCTGATATGGTTAGTTTGACAGATGAGAACCGTATCTTGGTTCAGTATGGTCTGGAAATGTTGGGACATACTCAGCGCATTGGTTTACAAGAAATGCTGGATATGGCTGGGATTGCCGCCAACGAAGTAACAGAAGAAACGGTTGGTTTCCAGATTGCTCCTCGTTTGAATGCCTTGGGCCGCTTGGATGATCCCAATCCTGCTATTGATTTGCTGACTGGCTTTGACGATGAGGAAGCTCATGAGATTGCCCTTATGATTCACCAGAAAAACGAAGAGCGCAAGGAAATCGTTCAGTCTATCTATGAAGAAGCCAAGACCATGGTGGATCCTGAGAAGAAGGTTCAGGTCTTGGCCAAGGAAGGCTGGAATCCTGGGGTTCTAGGAATCGTGGCTGGCCGTTTGTTGGAAGAACTAGGGCAGACAGTTATTGTTCTTAATATAGAAGACGGTCGTGCCAAGGGTAGTGCTCGTAGTGTGGAAGCGGTCGATATTTTTGAGGCTCTGGATCCTCATCGAGACCTCTTCATCGCCTTTGGTGGCCATGCTGGTGCGGCTGGCATGACGCTGGAAGTTGAGAAACTCTCAGATTTATCTCAGGTTTTGGAAGATTATGTCCGTGAAAAAGGCGCGGATGCTGGTGGCAAGAACAAGTTAAATCTAGATGAAGAGCTGGATTTGGAGGCTTTGAGTCTTGAAACAGTCAAGAACTTTGAGCGCTTGGCACCTTTTGGAATGGATAATCAGAAACCTGTCTTTTATATCAAGGATTTTCAGGTCGAAAGTGCCCGTACTATGGGGGCAGGTAATGCCCATCTCAAGTTGAAAATTTCCAAAGGTGAGGAGAGTTTTGAAGTGGTAGCCTTTGGCCAAGGTAGATGGGCGACAGAGTTTTCCCAAACCAAGAATCTAGAGCTGGCAGTCAAATTGTCTGTCAACCAATGGAATGGCCAAACTGCCCTGCAGTTGATGATGGTGGATGCGCGTGTGGAGGGTGTTCAACTTTTTAACATCCGTGGGAAGAATGCAGTCTTGCCAGAAGGGGTTCCAGTCTTGGATTTTGCTGGGGAACTGCCCAATTTAGTAAATAGTGATGCTGTGGTTGTAAAAATCATTCCTGAGGATATTACTCAGCTGAAGACCATTTTTCAGGAGCAGAATTTTTCTGCTGTCTATTTCAAAAATGATATTGACAAGGCCTATTATCTGACAGGTTATGGGACTAGAGATCAGTTTGCCAAATTGTACAAGACTATTTACCAGTTCCCAGAGTTTGATATTCGCTACAAGCTGAAAGATTTGGCTACTTATCTCAATATCCAACAAATCTTGTTGGTCAAGATGATTCAAGTCTTTAAAGAACTAGGCTTTGTGACCATCAAAGATGGGGTCATGACAGTCAATAAAGAGGCACCAAAGCGGGAGATAGGGGAAAGTCAGATTTACCAGAATCTCAAACAAACCGTCAAAGACCAGGAAATGATGGCGCTGGGTACTGTGCAAGAAATTTATGACTTTTTGATGGAAAAAGAGTAGAAGTTAGAAAAGAGTTGGGCAACCAGCTCTTTTTTGAAAACAAATCTTCATTTTGAAAATCATCAAAAAAATGGTATAATGGTAGGAAAAGATTCGGCTAATACTCAATGAAAATCAGAGAGCAAACTAGGAAGCTAGCCGCA
>NZ_VMMK01000046.1:4511-22809 GCF_013277255.1 Streptococcus sp. 2154 | reverse complement strand
ATTTTCGAAGAGTATAAAAGTAATAGTGCTTTTAGAATAAGAGGGTAAGCAACCCTATAATCAAGATAAACTAAGATTTTGGAGGAAAAATGAGTAATATTAGTTTAACAACACTTGGTGGTGTACGTGAAAATGGGAAAAATATGTACATTGCTGAAATTGGAGAGTCCATTTTTGTTTTGAATGCAGGGTTAAAATATCCCGAAAATGAACAATTAGGGGTCGATGTGGTGATTCCAAAGATGGACTACCTTTTTGAAAATAAAGATCGAATTGCTGGGGTATTTTTAACTCACGGACATGCAGATGCTATTGGTGCTCTGCCTTATCTCTTGGCTGAAGCCAAGGTACCTGTATTTGGCTCTGAGTTGACCATTGAGTTGGCAAAGCTCTTTGTCAAAGGAAATGACGCAGTCAAGAAATTTAATGATTTTCATGTTATTGATGAAGATACGGAGATTGATTTTGGTGGGACAGTGGTTTCCTTCTTCCCTACGACTTACTCCGTTCCAGAGAGCCTGGGAATTGTCTTGAAGACAGCTGAAGGTAGCATCGTTTATACAGGTGACTTCAAATTTGACCAGACAGCTAGTGAATCCTATGCGACAGACTTCGCTCGTTTGGCAGAAATCGGTCGTGACGGCGTCCTGGCTCTCCTCAGTGATTCGGCCAATGCGGACAGCAATATTCAGGTGGCTAGTGAAAGTGAAGTTAGAGATGAAATTACCCAAACCATTGCTGACTGGGAAGGTCGTATCATCGTTGCAGCTGTTTCCAGTAACCTTTCTCGTATCCAGCAGATTTTTGACGCTGCGGATAAAACAGGTCGACGTATCGTCTTGACAGGATTTGATATTGAAAATATCGTCCGCACAGCGATTCGTCTCAAGAAGTTGTCTTTAGCCAACGAAATTCTCTTGATTAAGCCGAAAGATATGTCTCGCTTTGAAGACCATGAGTTGATTATTCTTGAGACAGGTCGTATGGGTGAACCTATCAATGGACTTCGTAAGATGTCGATTGGTCGCCATCGTTATGTAGAAATCAAGGATGGGGACCTGGTCTATATTGCTACGGCTCCGTCTATTGCTAAAGAAGCCTTCGTTGCGCGTGTGGAAAATATGATTTATCAGGCAGGAGGGGTTGTCAAATTGATTACCCAAAGTTTACATGTATCAGGGCACGGAAATGCGCGTGATTTGCAGTTGATGATCAATCTCTTGCAACCTAAGTATCTCTTCCCAATTCAAGGGGAATACCGCGAGTTGGATGCCCATGCTAAGGCTGCTATGGCAGTAGGTATGTTGCCAGAACGCATTTTCATCCCTAAAAAGGGAACCAGCATGGCTTATGAGAATGGAGACTTTGTCCCAGCTGGAGCAGTTTCGGCAGGGGATGTCTTGATTGACGGGAATGCCATAGGTGATGTTGGAAATGTGGTTCTTCGTGACCGTAAGGTCTTGTCAGAGGATGGCATTTTCATCGTCGCAATTACAGTTAACCGACGTGAGAAGAAAATTGTAGCTAAGGCTCGTGTTCACACGCGTGGATTTGTTTATCTCAAGAAGAGTCGCGATATTCTCCGTGAAAGTTCAGAATTGATTAACCAGACGGTAGAAGACTATCTTCAAGGAGATGACTTTGACTGGGCAGATCTTAAAGGCAAGGTTCGTGATAATCTGACCAAGTATCTCTTTGACCAAACCAAGCGTCGTCCAGCTATTCTACCAGTAGTCATGGAAGCAAAATAATCATTGAAATAAGTAAAGATAAAGTCTAGTTTCGGCTTTTTCTTATCGGAAAATAGAAGGAGAAAATCATGGCAGTAATGAAAATCGAGTATTACTCACAAGTTTTGGATATGGAGTGGGGGGTGAATGTCCTCTACCCTGATGCCAATCGAGTGGAAGAACCAGAGTGTGAAGATATTCCCGTCTTGTACCTCTTGCACGGGATGTCTGGCAATCATAATAGTTGGCTCAAACGGACCAATGTAGAACGCTTGCTTCGGGGGACTAATCTCATCGTCGTCATGCCCAATACCAGCAACGGTTGGTACACTGATACCCAGTATGGTTTTGACTATTACACAGCTCTAGCAGAGGAATTGCCACAGGTTTTGAAACGCTTCTTCCCTAATATGACCAGTAAGCGTGAAAAGACCTTTATCGCTGGTCTCTCCATGGGAGGCTACGGCTGTTTCAAATTGGCTCTTGCGACAAATCGTTTTTCTCATGCAGCTAGTTTTTCAGGTGCTCTCAGCTTTCAAGATTTTTCTCCTGAGAGCCAAAATCTGGGAAGTCCAGCCTACTGGAGAGGTGTTTTTGGAGAGATTAGAGACTGGACAACTAGTCCCTATTCTCTTGAAAGTCTGGCTAAAAAATCGGATAAAAAGACCAAACTTTGGGCGTGGTGTGGCGAACAGGATTTCTTGTATGAAGCCAATAATCTAGCAGTGAAAAATCTCAAAAAATTAGGTTTTGATGTGACCTATAGCCATAGCGCTGGAACTCACGAGTGGTATTATTGGGAAAAACAATTGGAACGGTTTCTAGCAACCCTGCCAATCGATTTCAAATTAGAAGAGAGATTGAGTTAGTTTTTTATAAATGAACCACTATCTATAGTTATTCTTGGCTTCAAAACAATGATGGAAGTCTGTTTTCACTAGACTTTTCAAACGAAAGTAGTAGAATAGTAATAAGATATTGGAGGAAAGAGAGTAGGAAATGTACCGTTATCAAATTGGCATTCCCACATTAGAATATGATCAGTTTGTCAAAGAACATGAATTAGCCAATGTATTACAAAGTAGTGCTTGGGAAGAAGTGAAGTCTGATTGGCAACATGAGAAGTTTGGTGTTTACAGGGAAGAAAAATTACTGGCGACAGCTAGTATTTTGATTAGAACTCTTCCGTTAGGCTATAAAATGTTTTACATCCCAAGAGGGCCTATATTGGATTATGGGGATACAGAACTCTTGAGTTTTGTCATTCAGTCTATTAAGTCTTATGCTCGCAGTAAGAGAGCGGTTTTTGTGACTTTCGATCCAAGCATTTGTCTATCTCAACATTTGGTTAATCAAGATAAAAGAGAATTTCCTGAAAATCTGGCTATTATTGATAGTTTGCAACAAATGGGAGTAAGGTGGTCAGGAAAAACAGAGGAAATGGGAGACACCATTCAACCTCGTATTCAGGTGAAAATATACAAGGAAAATTTTGAAGAAGATAAACTTTCCAAGTCAACAAAACAGGCTATTCGAACAGCACGGAATAAGGGGGTAGAGATTCAATTTGGTGGAACT
Source organism: Streptococcus sp. 2154 (assembly GCF_013277255.1). Lineage (NCBI taxonomy): Bacteria > Bacillati > Bacillota > Bacilli > Lactobacillales > Streptococcaceae > Streptococcus > Streptococcus sp. 2154. The sequence goes on along the minus strand of NZ_VMMK01000046.1, from coordinate 19,501 downwards.
GAATTATTGGACTCTTTTTCCTTTTTGATGAAAAAAACCGAGAAGCGGAAAGAGATTCATTTGAGGAATGAAGCCTATTATAAAAAGTTGTTAGATAATTTTAAGGACAAGGCCTACATCACCTTGGCAACCTTGGATGTCTCTAAACGTTCGCAAGAATTAGAAGAACAGTTAGCGAAAAACAGAGCCTTGGAAGAGACCTTTACTGATTCGACTCGAACTTCAAAAGTAGAAGCGCAGAAGAAGGAAAAAGAACGTTTGTTAGAGGAATTGACTTTCCTGCAGGAATATATGGATGCAGGTCAAGCAATAGTTCCCTTAGCGGCTACCTTGACTTTAGAATTCGGACAAACTTCTGTCAATCTATACGCAGGAATGGATGAAGATTTTAGACGTTATAAAGCTCCTATTTTGACTTGGTATGAGACAGCTCGATATTCCTTTGAACGTGGCATTTTATGGCAAAATTTAGGAGGCGTCGAGAATGCTTTAGATGGTGGACTCTATCGTTTTAAAGCTAATTTTAATCCAACGATCGAAGAATACTTGGGTGAATTTACAATTCCTACCCATCCTCTCTATCCTCTGTTAAGACTTGCTCTTGATTTCCGTAAAACATTAAGAAAAAAACATAGAAAGTAAGTATATGGCACTAACTACACTCACGAAAGAAGAGTTTCGTACTTATTCTGATCAGGTTTCTTCTCGTTCCTTTATGCAATCTGTTCAGATGGGGGACTTGTTAGAAAAAAGAGGGGCTCGAATTGTTTATCTTGCTTTGAAACAAGGAGGAGAGATTCAAGTTGCAGCTCTGGTTTATAGCTTGCCCATGCTGGGTGGTCTGCATATGGAGATCAATTCGGGGCCGATTTATACCCAACAAGATGCTCTTCCAGTTTTTTATGCGGAGTTAAAAGAATATGCCAAGCAAAATGGTGTATTAGAGCTGCTTGTAAAACCTTATGAAACTTATCAAACTTTTGATAGCCAAGGTAATCCAATAGATGCTGAGAAAAAAAGTGTCATTCAAGGTTTAACTGATTTAGGTTATCAATTTGATGGATTGACAAGAGGTTACCCAGGTGGAGAACCAGATTGGTTATACTATAAAGATTTAACTGAATTAACTGAAAAGAGTTTGCTTAAAAGTTTTAGCAAAAAGGGTAAACCCTTGGTGAAAAAGGCTGAAACCTTTGGCATTCGGTTGAAAAAGTTAAAACGTGAAGAACTATCGATTTTTAAGAATATAACAAAAGAAACCTCTGAACGTAGAGAATATAGTGATAAAAGTTTAGAATATTATGAGCATTTTTATGATACTTTTGGAGAACAAGCGGAGTTTCTCATAGCAAGCTTAAATTTTTCGGACTATATGAGCAAATTGCAAGGTGAACAAAGTAAACTAGAAGAAAACTTGAACAAGTTGCGACTTGATTTGAGTAAAAATCCTCATTCTGAGAAAAAACAAAATCAACTGAGAGAATATTCTAGTCAATTTGAAACATTTGAAGTTCGAAAAGCAGAAGCGCGAGACTTGATTGAAAAATATGGAGAAGAAGATATTGTTTTAGCCGGGAGTTTATTTGTTTATATGCCTCAGGAAACGACTTACCTCTTTAGTGGTTCCTACACTGAGTTTAATAAATTCTATTCCCCTGCACTGCTTCAAAAATATGTTATGTTGGAAAGCATAAAACGTGGAATACCTAAATACAACTTCCTAGGCATTCAAGGGATTTTTGATGGAAGTGATGGTGTTTTGCGTTTTAAACAGAATTTTAATGGCTATATTGTACGCAAAGCAGGTACTTTCCGTTACCATCCATCTCCTTTAAAATACAAAGCTATCCAGTTACTCAAAAAAATAGTAGGACGTTAAGATGAAAAAGTCAGTATTTAGCTTTCTTTTAGCTTCTTTTAGTAAAATAATTTTTATTTGCTAGAAAGGTGGAGAGACATGCGCTGGCTTTTTCGTTTGATAGGGGCTTTCTTTTCTTTTGTGTGGCGTTTGTTTTGGCGTCTGGTTTGGATAGTTGTGCTTTTATGTGTGCTTGCTTTCGGACTTCTCTGGTATCTGAACGGGGATTTTCAAGGAGCGCTAAAGCAAGCAGAACGGTCAGTAAAAATTGGTCAACAAAGTATTGACCAATGGGAGAAAACAGGGCAACTGCCTAAGTTAAGCCAGACAGATAGTCACCAGCATTCTGAAGGAAGGTGGCCACAGGCCTCTGCTCGTATTTACCTGGATCCGCAGATGGATTCACGCTTTCAAGAGGCTTATTTAGAAGCAATCCAGAACTGGAATCAAACTGGTGCTTTTAACTTTGAACTCGTGACTGAGTCTAGTAAGGCGGATATTACGGCTACGGAGATGAACGACGGAGGCACTCCTGTGGCAGGAGAGGCGGAAAGTCAAACTAATCTCTTAACAGGGCAATTCTTGTCCGTAACGGTGCGCTTGAATCATTATTATTTGTCCAATCCATACTATGGCTATTCCTATGAACGCCTTGTCCATACGGCAGAACATGAGTTAGGTCATGCGATTGGCTTGGACCATACAGATGAGAAGTCTGTCATGCAACCAGCAGGTTCTTTTTATGGTATCCAGGAAGAGGATGTTGAAAGACTTCGAAAATTATATGAGACCAATGAGTAGGGGACTATTTTTCCCTACTTTTTTGCTATAATGGAATTATGAACAACTTGATTAAATCAAAACTAGAGCTCTTGCCGACCAGCCCTGGTTGTTACATTCACAAGGATAAAAACGGCACCATTATCTATGTAGGAAAGGCTAAAAATCTGCGTAACCGCGTGCGGTCCTATTTCCGTGGAAGTCATGATACCAAAACAGAGGCTTTGGTGTCTGAAATTGTAGATTTTGAATTTATCGTTACGGAGTCTAATATTGAGGCACTTCTCCTAGAAATCAACCTGATTAAGGAAAATAAGCCTAAATACAATATCATGCTCAAGGATGACAAGTCCTATCCCTTCATCAAAATCACTAATGAGCGCTATCCACGCTTGATTATCACTCGTCAGGTCAAGAAGGACGGAGGTCTCTACTTTGGTCCCTATCCAGATGTGGGGGCGGCCAATGAAATCAAGCGACTACTGGATCGGATTTTCCCTTTTCGTAAGTGTACCAATCCACCGTCTAAGGTCTGTTTTTACTACCATATCGGCCAATGCATGAGCCACACCATCTGTAAGAAGGATGAGGACTATTTCAAGTCTATGGCTCAGGAGGTTTCTGATTTTCTGAAAGGCCAAGATGATAAAATCATTGATAACCTCAAGGGCAAAATGGCAGCGGCGGCTCAGACTATGGAGTTTGAACGTGCGGCGGAATACCGTGACCTGATTCAGGCTATTGGAACGCTTCGAACCAAGCAACGGGTCATGGCTAAGGATCTCCAAAATCGCGATGTCTTTGGCTACTATGTGGATAAGGGCTGGATGTGTGTGCAAGTTTTCTTTGTTCGTCAGGGCAAGCTCATCGAGCGCGATGTCAATCTATTCCCCTACTTCAATGATCCAGATGAGGATTTTTTGACCTATGTAGGACAATTCTATCAAGAAAAATCTCATCTAGTTCCCAATGAGGTACTGATTCCGCAGGATATTGACCAAGAAGCTGTCAAGGCTTTGGTGGATTCCAAGATTCTTAAGCCTCAACGTGGAGAGAAAAAGCAGCTGGTCAATTTAGCTATAAAAAATGCACGCGTTAGTCTGGAGCAGAAATTTAACCTGCTAGAAAAATCAGTCGAAAAGACCCAAGGAGCTATTGAAAATCTAGGACGTTTGCTCCAAATTCCGACTCCAGTTCGCATCGAGTCCTTCGATAATTCCAACATCATGGGGACTAGTCCTGTTTCAGCTATGGTGGTCTTTGTCAACGGCAAACCAAGTAAAAAAGATTATCGTAAGTATAAAATCAAGACTGTCGTTGGACCAGACGACTATGCCAGTATGCGTGAGGTTATTCGCAGACGTTATGGTCGAGTACAACGAGAAGGTTTGACTCCTCCAGATTTGATTGTCATTGATGGGGGACAAGGGCAAGTCAATATCGCCAAGCAAGTCATCCAAGAGGAACTAGGTTTGGATATTCCAATTGCAGGTCTGCAAAAGAATGATAAGCACCAAACCCATGAATTGCTCTTTGGAGATCCGCTGGAAGTGGTGGACTTGTCTCGCAATTCTCAGGAATTTTTCCTCCTCCAACGCATTCAAGATGAGGTACACCGCTTTGCTATCACTTTCCACCGCCAACTGCGCTCTAAAAATTCCTTTTCATCACAATTGGATGGGATTGACGGTCTGGGATCTAAACGCAAGCAAAATCTCATGAGGCACTTCAAGTCTCTGACCAAAATCAAGGAAGCAAGTGTGGATGAGATTGTCGAGGTCGGAGTACCAAGAGCAGTAGCAGAAGCAGTTCAGAGGAAGTTGAATCCGCAGGAGGCAGAAGTCTTGCCTCAAGTGGCGGAAGAAAGTGTAGAATACCAAACAGAAGGAGACCATCATGAACCATAAAATCGCAATTTTATCAGATATTCATGGCAATGCGACGGCGCTAGAAGCAGTGATTGCAGATGCTAAAAATCAAGGAGTCAGCGAATACTGGCTTCTGGGAGATATTTTTCTTCCTGGTCCAGGCGCAAATGACTTAGTCGCCCTGCTAAAGGACCTTCCTATCACAACCAGTGTTCGAGGCAATTGGGATGATCGTGTCCTTGAGGCCTTGGATGGCGAATATGGTTTGGAACATCCGAAAGAAATCCAGTCAATGCGCATGACCCAGTTTTTGATGGAGCAAATGGATCCTGCAACGATTGTCTGGCTACGAAGCTTGCCTTTGCTGGAAAAGAAAGAAATTGACGGATTGCGCTTTTCTATCTCTCATAATTTGCCAAATAAGAACTATGGTGGTGACTTGCTAGTTGAGAATGATACAGAGAAATTTGACCAACTCCTCGATGAGGAAACGGACGTGGCAGTCTATGGTCATGTTCACAAGCAGTTGCTTCGTTATGGCAGTCAAGGGCAACAAATCATCAATCCAGGGTCGATTGGCATGCCCTATTTTAATTGGGAGGCGTTAAAAAATCACCGTGCCCAGTATGTCGTGATAGAAGTTGAAGATGGGGAATTGGTAAATATCCTATTTCGTAAAGTCGCTTATGACTATGAAGCGGAGTTAGAACTGGCCAAGTCCAAGGGGCTTCCCTTTATCGAAATGTATGAAGAACTACGTCGTGAAGATAACTATCAGGGACACAATCTGGAATTATTAGCAAGCTTAATAGAAAAGCATGGGTATGTAGAAGATGTGAAGAATTTTTTTGATTTTTTGTAAGAGTTTCCTAAAATAACCAATGCAAATTAAAAACGATTGGCTCGTCCAATCGCTTTTAGTATATCTTATTGTAACTGAGATTGATCTGGGAGATAAGAACCACCTAGATAGGTATTGCTGAGTTTTTCGAGTGTTCCGTCTTGGTAGAGTTCTTTGAGTGCTTTATCAAATTGTTCTTTAAACTCTTTTTGGTCGCTTGAGAAAACAATATAATTGTTGGGGCTATCGACAGAAGGTAAATCAACAACTGAGAGATCTAGGTCGCGGTCCTTGATGATCTTTTGAACGGATACCTTGTCAAAGACTAGGAAATCAAATTCACCGTTAGCAAGGTCTAGGATTCGTTTACCGATATCTTCACCAGAAAAATCGATAGTAGCAGGATTGTCAGTGTGTTTCTGATTCCAGTTATTGATGAATTGAGCGTTTGAAGTTCCGGTATCCTCTTGCGTTGTTTTGCCAGCAATTTGATCAAGAGAAGTCAAAGGATTTTTCTTGTTGCTAACAAGGACGAGGGGATTGTTGGAAATCGGAAGCGAGTATAGGTATTTTTCAGCACGCTCTTTTGTGTAACTCAAGTTATTGGCAGCTGCTTGATAGTGACCAGAATCAAGTCCAGGGAAGATACTTTCCCAGGCAGTTCTTTGGAATTGAATCTCGTAGTCGCTGAGTTTTTCATCCACTGCTTTTAGAACTTCGATATCGAAGCCTGTCAGATTTCCCTTGTCTTCGTAGTCAAATGGCGGCACGTCGCCAGCTGTAGCAAGGACGATTGTCTTTTGAGCGCTAGTCTCTTTGGGTGTAGATTGATTCCCACAGGCAACCAAAAATGGTAGGATAGCTAGTAATAGGCTAAATTTTTTCATACTGTCTCCATTCAAATGTAAAGTACTTGCTAGTTTATCAGAAATGTTCCTGATAAACCAATATATATCTTTTATGTCTGTGATAGAAAAACTTAATCATGAAAAATCCCTGCAAGCTCTTTCAAATTATGGTAGAATGGAAGCAGTAGAATTAGAAAAGGAAATCGATTATGAAATTTCTTGAATTAAATAAAAAACGTCATGCGACTAAGCATTTCACTGATAAGCCAGTTGATCCAAAAGATGTGCGTACGGCTATCGAAATTGCAACCTTGGCACCAAGTGCCCACAACAGCCAGCCTTGGAAATTTGTGGTGGTACGTGAGAAAAATGCCGAACTAGCAAAATTGGCTTACGGTTCCAACTTTGAACAGGTATCATCAGCGCCTGTAACTATTGCCCTCTTTACGGATACAGACCTTGCCAAACGTGCTCGTAAGATTGCCCGAGTTGGTGGTGCTAACAATTTCTCAGAAGAACAACTTCAATACTTCATGAAAAATTTGCCAGCTGAATTTGCACGCTACAATGAACAACAAGTCAGCGACTACCTAGCCCTCAATGCAGGTTTGGTTGCTATGAACTTGGTTCTCGCTCTTACAGACCAAGGGATTGGTTCCAACATTATCCTTGGTTTTGACAAATCAAAAGTTAATGAAGTTTTGGAAATCGCAGACCGTTTCCGCCCAGAACTCTTGATCACAGTGGGTTATACAGACGAAAAATTGCAACCAAGCTACCGCTTGCCAGTAGATGAAATCATCGAGAAAAGATAGAAAGAAGAAAAAATGACAGCAATTGATTTTACAGCAGAAGTAGAAAAACGCAAAGAAGACCTCTTGGCTGACTTGTTTAGCCTTTTGGAAATCAATTCAGAACGTGATGACAGCAAGGTTGATGCTGAACATCCATTTGGGCCTGGTCCAGTAAAAGCCTTGGAGAAATTCCTTGAAATCGCAGACCGTGATGGCTACCCAACTAAGAATGTCGATAACTACGCAGGACATTTTGAGTTTGGTGATGGAGAAGAAGTTCTCGGAATCTTTGCCCACATGGATGTGGTGCCTGCTGGTAGCGGTTGGGACACAGACCCTTACACACCAACTATCAAAGATGGTCGCCTTTATGCGCGTGGGGCTTCAGATGACAAGGGACCTACAACAGCTTGCTACTATGGTTTGAAAATCATCAAAGAATTGGGCCTTCCAACTTCTAAGAAAGTTCGCTTCATCGTTGGAACAGACGAAGAATCAGGTTGGGCAGACATGGACTACTACTTTGAGCACGTAGGACTTGCCAAACCAGATTTCGGTTTCTCACCAGATGCTGAATTTCCAATCATCAATGGTGAAAAAGGAAATATCACGGAATACCTCCACTTTGCAGGAGAAAATACAGGTGCTGCCCGTCTTCACAGCTTTACAGGTGGTTTACGTGAAAACATGGTACCAGAATCAGCAACAGCAGTCGTTTCAGGTGATTTAGCTGACTTGCAAGCTAAACTAGATGCCTTTGTTGCAGAACACAAACTTAGAGGAGAACTCCAAGAAGAAGCTGGCCAATACAAGGTGACGATCATTGGTAAATCAGCCCATGGTGCTATGCCTGCTTCAGGTGTCAATGGCGCAACTTACCTTGCCCTCTTCCTCAGCCAGTTTGGCTTTGCTGGTCCAGCCAAAGACTACCTTGACATCGCAGGTAAAATTCTATTGAACGATCATGAGGGTGAAAATCTCAAGATTGCTCATGTGGATGAAAAGATGGGTGCTCTTTCTATGAATGCTGGCGTCTTCCGCTTCGATGAAACAAGTGCTGATAATACCATTGCCCTTAATATCCGCTATCCAAAAGGAACAAGTCCAGAACAAATCAAGTCAATCCTAGAAAACTTGCCAGTTGCTTCTGTCAGTCTATCAGAACATGGTCACACGCCTCACTATGTGCCAATGGAAGATCCACTTGTGCAAACCTTGTTGAATGTCTATGAAAAACAAACTGGCCTTAAAGGTCACGAGCAAGTTATCGGTGGTGGAACCTTTGGTCGCTTGTTAGAGCGCGGAGTTGCCTATGGTGCTATGTTCCCAGACTCAATTGACACCATGCACCAAGCCAATGAATTTATCGCCTTGGATGATCTCTTCCGAGCAGCAGCAATCTATGCCGAAGCTATTTATGAATTGATCAAATAAAACGATAGAAGTCTGAGATTGTATGCTTGGACTGGAAAGTAGATGTCTCAAATTGAAAGAATCAAGCAGGCTATCATGGCGGATCCGCAGAATGCTAGCTATACAGAGCGTGGCATCGAGCCTCTTTTTGCAGCACCAAAGACTGCTCGCATCAATATCATCGGTCAAGCACCGGGGCTTAAAACACAGGAGGCAGGCCTTTACTGGAAGGATAAGAGTGGTGACCGCCTGAGAGACTGGCTAGGTGTGGATGAAGATGCCTTTTACAATTCAGGTTATTTTGCTGTTTTGCCTATGGATTTCTACTTTCCAGGGCATGGTAAGTCAGGCGACCTGCCACCGCGAACTGGTTTTGCAGAAAAATGGCATCCGCAGCTCTTACAGGAATTGCCTGATATTCAGTTAACCCTCTTGATTGGGCAATATGCCCAAGCCTACTATTTACAGGAGAAAATCAGTGGGAAGGTAACGGAGAGGGTGAAACACTATAAAGACTATCTGCCAACCTATTTTCCACTAGTTCACCCCTCACCACGAAATCAAATCTGGATGGCCAAAAATCCTTGGTTTGAGTCAGAAGTGGTGCCAGATTTGAAAAAAAGAATTAAAACCATTTTATAGTCAATGAAAATCAAAGAGCAAACTAGGAAGCTAGCCGCAGGTTGCTCAAAGTACAGCTTTGAGGTTGTGGATAGAACTGACGAAGTCAGTAACCATACCTATGGTAAGGCGACGCTGACGTGGTTTGAAGAGTATTAGGAGAAAAAGAATGAAAGAAATAACCTTTGACGCATTTTACCAGCTTTATCAAAACGACCAACTTTCTCTAGTGGACGTGAGAGAAGTGGACGAATTTGAAACTCTTCATTTAGAAGGTGCCCACAACCTACCACTTAGTCAATTGGCTGATACCTATGATCAGTTGGATAAGGACCAGTTACATTATGTTATTTGCAAATCTGGAATGAGATCGGCGCGTGCTTGCCAATTCTTATCAGAACAAGGTTATGAGGTTATCAATGTACAAGGTGGCATGATGGCCTTTGAAGAACTTTAAATATTAGAATTTTCTCCTACTTAGTGTGGACTGGGTAGGGGATTTTATTTTTAGATAATTCTTATTTTTAAGAATCTTGAAAACATTCAATATTTACTTCATGAAGCTTTTTTCATACTCCTATTCATGATATACTAGGTCAGTATTTTATAAATATAAAGGAGATTTTCATGGCTAAAAAAGGTGCCCTAACAGGTTTGCTTCTGTTTGGAATATTTTTTGGTGCGGGGAACTTGATTTTTCCGCCTTCTCTAGGTGCTCTATCTGGAGAACATTTTCTTCCTGCCATCGCAGGTTTTGTCTTTTCAGGTGTCGGTATCGCCGTCTTGACCCTTATTATTGGAACGCTAAATCCTAAAGGATATATCTACGAGATTTCTACAAAGATAGCGCCTTGGTTTGCGACTCTTTACCTCTCAGTTCTTTACTTGTCAATCGGTCCATTCTTTGCTATCCCACGTACTGCTACAACAGCTTACGAAGTAGGGATTAGCCCCCTTTTGTCGGATGCAAATAAAGGTCTTGGTTTGATTGTCTTTACGGTTCTTTACTTTGCAGCAGCTTATCTAATTTCGCTTAATCCATCAAAAATCTTAGACCGTATCGGCCGTATTTTAACACCAGTCTTTGCTATTTTGATTGTTATCTTGGTTGTCCTAGGAGCTATCAAATATGGCGGAACAAGTCCTCAAGCTGCTTCAGCTGCTTATCAAGCTTCTGCCTTTGGGACAGGTTTCCTAGAAGGTTATAATACCTTGGATGCTCTTGCCTCAGTTGCCTTTAGCGTAATCGCAGTTCAAACCTTAAAACAACTTGGATTTTCAAGTAAGAAAGAATACATTTCAACTATTTGGGTGGTTGGTATCGTTGTGGCCCTTGCCTTCAGTGCTCTTTACATCGGTTTAGGTTTCCTTGGAAATCATTTCCCGGTACCAGCTGAGGCTATGAAGGGTGGAACACCAGGTGTTTACATCTTGTCACAAGCCACCCAAGAAATCTTTGGCTCAACAGCCCAACTCTTCCTGGCAGCTATGGTTACTGTAACCTGCTTCACAACAACAGTTGGTTTGATTGTGTCAACAGCTGAGTTCTTTAATGAGCGCTTCCCACAAATCAGCTACAAGGTTTATGCGACAGCCTTTACCTTGATTGGATTTGTCATTGCCAATTTGGGTCTTGATGCGATTATCAAGTACTCAATCCCTGTGCTGGTTATTTTGTACCCAATCACGATTGCCATCGTTATGATTGTCATTGTCAACAAATTCGTGGCTCTTTCAAAACCAGGTATGCAGTTGACAATTGCTGTTGTTACAGCTATTGGCATTGCAAGCGTACTAGGAAGCTCCTTTAAGGTTGAATTTTTTGCAAATCTTGTTAGCGTTCTTCCTTTTGCCAAGGCCTCACTCCCATGGTTGGTGCCAGCCATCGTTGGAATCTTGCTCTCATTGGTTCTACCTAACAAGCAAGAAAGCAATGTTTTTGAAATGGAATAATCATTAAAATCACTTTTGTAGTCAAGGCTACAAAAGTGATTTTCTTTTTTTATCCGATGATAAATGTGTTATAATAGGTAGCAAAAGAGGTGAAGAAATGAATCAAACAGTAGAATATATCAAAGAACTAACAGCCATCGCATCGCCAACAGGCTTCACTCGTGAGATTTCGGACTATTTAGTCAAGACTTTAGAAGATTTTGGTTATCAGCCAGTTCGCACAGCCAAGGGCGGTGTCAATGTGACCATTAAAGGTCAAAAAGATGAACAACACCGCTATGTGACTGCCCATGTAGATACACTGGGTGCTATTGTCCGTGCTGTCAAACCAGACGGCCGTCTCAAATTGGATCGTATCGGTGGCTTTCCTTGGAACATGATTGAAGGTGAAAACTGTACCGTTCATGTGGCTAGCACAGGTCAAAAAGTATCAGGAACCATCCTCATCCACCAAACTTCTTGCCATGTCTATAAGGATGCAGGAACTGCAGAACGCACGCAGGACAATATGGAAGTTCGTTTGGACGCAAAAGTAACTAGTGAAAAAGAAACTCGTGCCTTGGGGATTGAAGTCGGTGATTTTATCAGCTTTGACCCACGAACTGTCGTGACAGAGACAGGTTTTATCAAGTCTCGTCATTTGGATGACAAGGTCAGTGCAGCGATTTTGCTTAATCTGCTTCGTATTTATATGGAAGAGAAGATTGAGTTGCCCGTAACAACCCATTTTGCTTTTTCAGTTTTTGAAGAAGTGGGACACGGTGCTAACTCTAATATCCCTGCTCAGGTAGTCGAATATCTGGCTGTGGACATGGGAGCTATGGGGGATGACCAGCAGACAGATGAGTACACAGTGTCTATCTGTGTCAAGGATGCTTCAGGGCCTTATCACTATGACTTCCGTCAACATTTGGTTGCCTTGGCGAAAGAGCAAGATATTCCATTTAAGCTGGATATCTATCCATTTTATGGTTCGGATGCTTCAGCGGCTATGTCTGCAGGGGCAGAAGTCAAACACGCCCTCCTTGGCGCGGGTATCGAGTCTAGTCATTCTTATGAGCGTACTCATATTGACTCGGTGGTCGCAACAGAGCGTATGGTTGATGCTTACATTAAGAGCGCGTTGGTAGACTAATATGTGTCTTATATGCCAGAGAATTGAGCTCATCAAGAAGGGAGAAAATCCCTATTTTGTCAAAGAGTTGGAAACAGGCTATCTTGTGATTGGAGATCACCAGTATTTTGCAGGCTATAGTCTCTTTCTAGCCAAGGAACACGTCACGGAATTGCATCATTTGAAAAAGGAAACAAGACTACGTTTTCTCGAAGAAATGAGTCTAGTCCAAGAGGCAGTTGCCAAGACCTTTGCTGCTGAGAAAATGAATGTTGAACTTCTAGGAAATGGCGATGCCCATCTCCACTGGCATCTTTTCCCTAGACGAAGCGGTGACATGAATGGTCACGGTCTCAAGGGACGTGGTCCAGTTTGGTGGGTTCCCTTTGAAGAAATGACAACAAAAACCTGCCAAGCAAAACCAGATGAGATTAAAAGATTAGTTAAACGTTTATCGTCAGAACTAGATAAACTATTAGAAATAAAGGAGTAGAAATGAAAAAAAGATACCTTGTCTTGACAGCCTTGATATCCTTGAGTCTAGCAGCTTGTTCACAAGAAAAAGCAAAAAATGAAGACGGAGAAGCTAAGACAGAACAGACAGCCAAGGCTGATGGCACAGTCGGCAGTAAGTCTCAAGGGACTGCCCAGAAGAAAGCAGAAGTGGTCAATAAAGGTGATTACTATAGCATTCAGGGTAAATACGATGAAATCATCGTAGCCAATAAACACTATCCTTTGTCGAAAGACTATAATCCGGGGGAAAATCCAACAGCCAAGGCTGAGTTGGTCAAACTCATCAAAGCCATGCAAGAGGCAGGCTTCCCAATCAGTGACCATTACAGTGGCTTTAGAAGTTATGAAACTCAGACCAAACTCTACCAAGATTATGTCAATCAAGATGGGAAAGAAGCTGCCGACCGTTATTCTGCTCGACCTGGCTATAGCGAACACCAGACAGGCTTGGCCTTTGATGTGATTGGGACTGATGGTGATTTGGTAACAGAAGAAAAAGCAGCCCAATGGCTTTTGGATCATGCAGCTGATTATGGCTTTGTTGTCCGTTATCTCAAAGGTAAGGAAAAGGAAACAGGCTATATGGCTGAAGAATGGCACCTGCGTTATGTCGGAAAAGAAGCAAAAGAAATTGCTGCAAGTGGTCTCAGTTTGGAAGAGTATTACGGCTTTGAAGGCGGAGATTACGTCGATTAAAAAATAAACTTTTCTCTTGCAATTCCAGATAAATAGTGTATAATAGATGGGTATGTGAAAAGCATACTTGTGGGAGGTAAAAATCTCTAATTACCGCCAAAACCACAAAGGAGGATTTAAAAATGGCTAAAAAAGTCGAAAAACTTGTAAAATTGCAAATCCCTGCTGGTAAAGCTACACCAGCTCCACCGGTTGGACCTGCTCTTGGTCAAGCTGGTATCAACATCATGGGATTCACAAAAGAGTTCAACGCTCGTACAGCTGACCAAGCTGGGATGATTATTCCAGTTGTTATCTCAGTTTACGAAGATAAATCATTTACTTTCGTTACGAAAACACCACCAGCTGCTGTTCTTTTGAAAAAAGCTGCAGGTGTTGAAAAAGGATCAAGTACACCTAATAAAACTAAAGTTGCTACAGTTACTCGTGCACAAGTACAAGAAATTGCAGAAACTAAGATGCCAGATTTGAACGCAGCAAACGTAGAGTCTGCAATGCGTATGATCGAAGGTACTGCTCGTTCTATGGGATTCACTGTTGTTGACTAATCAATAACACAGTAGAAAATCTCACAGCAGTCTATTAGTTGCTTTTCATACTAGGCAAGTGACTGATACTTGTACTTGGGTACAGCAAGGGAACTTAAGGCCGTAGGAAAAGGAAAGTAATAGACTGAAAACCCGCAAGACTTCATCATTTCGAGGAGTGACGTGGGAGATGAAAATCGATTGAACCACTTACAAGGAGAATAGAAAATGGCTAAAAAAAGCAAACAACTTCGTGCTGCTCTTGAGAAAATCGACAGCACAAAAGCATACAGCGTAGAAGAAGCTGTAGCACTTGCAAAAGAAACTAACTTTGCAAAATTTGACGCAACTGTAGAAGTTGCTTACAACTTGAACATCGACGTTAAAAAAGCTGACCAACAAATCCGTGGAGCAATGGTATTGCCAAACGGTACTGGTAAAACTTCACGCGTTCTTGTTTTCGCACGCGGTGCAAAAGCTGAAGAAGCAAAAGCTGCTGGTGCAGACTTTGTTGGTGAAGATGACCTTGTTGCTAAAATCAACGACGGTTGGTTGGACTTCGACGTAGTTATCGCTACACCTGATATGATGGCTCTTGTTGGACGTCTTGGACGTGTCCTTGGACCACGTAACTTGATGCCAAACCCTAAAACTGGTACTGTAACAATGGATGTTGCTAAAGCAGTTGAAGAGTCTAAAGGTGGTAAAATCACTTACCGTGCTGACCGTGCAGGTAACGTTCAAGCAATCATCGGTAAAGTATCATTTGAAGCTGAAAAATTGGTTGAAAACTTCAAAGCTTTCAACGAAACAATCCAAAAAGCAAAACCAGCTACAGCTAAAGGAACTTACGTAACAAACTTGACTATCACAACTACTCAAGGTGTTGGTATCAAAGTTGACGTAAACTCACTTTAATCAGTAGTTAAAGTAATGTAAAAAAGTTGAAGACGCTATGTCTCAACTTTTTTTGATTTCAAAATCTAGTGGAATAAATCTGGAATAGTCCATCGAGCTTTCTAATACTCTTCGAAAATCTCTTCAAACCACGTCAACGTCGCCTTGCCGTGAGTATGGTTACTGACTTCGTCAGTTCTATCCACAACCTCAAAACAGTGTTTTGAGCTGACTACGTCAGTTCCATCTACAACCTCAAAACAG
>NZ_VMMK01000046.1:0-4491 GCF_013277255.1 Streptococcus sp. 2154 | reverse complement strand
ATTTTCATTGAGTATAACACATTGTTAGAAGTTGGTTTAAATTCCCTAATCAATTTGTTCACATTTACCTTCGATATATTATATCCCATAGTTAAGGTTGGTCATACAGATGATTATAGTCATGGAGCCGTAAAACTTAGTGTTTCTTTAGTTGACAAAGATGCCATGAAAAAAATATCTGTAACTGTAATAGGATATTTTGAAATAAATATAGATGAAAATATCACCGATATTCTATACGTAAATGGTACTGCTATTCTTTATCCTTATTTACGTTCTATTGTTTCAATAGTTTCGGCAATTGATAGCAGTGAAGCAATGTTGCTACCTACCATTAATGTTTTAGAGTTACTAGATAAATCTCAACCTTTTGAAGAAGAATAATTTATTAGCTCACTAAATTGAGGGTAAGGAAAAGTAAAAGCTGTAAGAAAAATGTCTTGCATTATACAGCAACCTTTTGGGAATGAGTAGATGGATTGAATAAAATTTGATTAAGAGTGGATGATTTATCTGTAGATTATTATTGGACAGTTAGTCTTGAAGTAGTCTAAGAATTAGGTTATAATCAGTAGAAGCCTTGCTAATAATGAGGAGGTTAGTTTATGTATAGTAGACTGAATCTAAAATAGTATGAAACAATTGCTAAAACATTTATAGAAATTAATTTTACTTTTCCAATCAATTTGTTCTCATCTTATTTCAATCCGCTATATATTATGGTATCGAATCTTCATCAGAATGATAAAATTAATCAATTAATATCTGATTACAAACAGAATATGAAAGCTTTTTATATCACTATTGAAAAATTTATACGAGATGATGAAAGTCTTAAGTGTTATTTTACAAAGGTTATTTCAAGTCGTTCCAAGGTAACAAGTCTAAATCAGATTGAAGCTGATAAAACGATACAAAGAAAATATTCAAGTGAGCTAAAAAAATTTATTGGATTTTATAATGAGATTATTTGTGAGGAAAATAGTTTCCTACATGTACGAAAGAGGTGGTCGAGTTGGTTTAGGTAGTCGGTGCGTGAGTTGATAATTCTCAGGGTATGGACTTCTTTTTCATGAATGAGGTAAAAGAGCAGGTATTGTTTAGAGACAATCATTCTGAGCATATTTTCTGGATAGAGGGAGTATCCGATTTTATGATCAAAGTTAATACCGCCCTCTGGTGAGAAGATGAGTAGGTTGGTAATTTAAACTATTAAATAGAATTTTTGATTAAAAGTATTATTTTAAGAGAAAAATTTTCAATTTCACAAATTTTAGGCAAACGCTTGCATTCTAGTTTTTATTGGACTATAATAGGTTGGTATAAAGCCTTCTGTAATAATAAAATGTAGAAGGTGTAGAAAGTAAGAATTTAGATTACTTGTATTGGAAAATACAATGTTGCTATTCCTTACCATAGGGAGATAGATATGGCAATGATAGAAGTGGAACATCTTCAGAAAAATTTTGTGAAGACTGTTAAGGAACCGGGCTTGAAGGGGGCATTACGTTCCTTTATTCATCCTGAAAAGCAGACCTTTGAAGCGGTTAAGGATTTGACCTTTGAGGTTCCCAAGGGGCAGATTTTAGGCTTTATCGGGGCCAATGGTGCTGGGAAGTCGACAACCATCAAAATGCTGACAGGAATTTTGAAACCAACATCTGGTTTTTGTCGGATTAACGGCAAGATTCCTCAGGATAATCGTCAAGATTACGTCAAAGATATTGGGGTTGTTTTTGGACAACGCACCCAGCTATGGTGGGATTTGGCACTGCAAGAGACCTACACGGTTTTGAAAGAGATTTATGATGTGCCAGACTCGCTCTTTCATAAGCGTATGGATTTTTTGAATGAAGTCTTGGATTTGAAGGACTTTATCAAGGATCCCGTGCGGACTCTTTCACTGGGACAACGGATGCGGGCGGACATTGCAGCTTCCTTGCTTCACAATCCCAAGGTTCTCTTTTTAGATGAGCCGACCATTGGTTTGGACGTTTCGGTCAAGGATAACATTCGTCGGGCTATCACCCAAATCAATCAAGAGGAAGAGACAACTATTCTTTTGACCACTCATGATTTGAGTGATATTGAGCAACTTTGTGATCGGATTTTCATGATTGACAAGGGGCAAGAGATTTTTGATGGAACGGTGAGCCAACTCAAGGAGACCTTTGGTAAGATGAAGACTCTCTCTTTTGAACTGCTACCAGGTCAAAGTCATCTCGTCTCTCACTATGACGGTCTGTCTGATATGACCATTGATAGACAAGGAAACAGCCTCAACATTGAATTTGATAGTTCTCGCTACCAGTCAGCTGACATTATCAAGCAAACCCTGTCTGATTTTGAAATCCGCGATTTGAAGATGGTGGATACGGATATTGAGGATATTATCCGTCGCTTCTACCGAAAGGAGCTCTAGGATGATCAAATTGTGGAGACGTTATAAACCCTTTATCAATGCAGGGGTTCAGGAGTTGATTACTTACCGAGTCAACTTTATTCTCTATCGGATTGGCGATGTCATGGGGGCTTTTGTGGCCTTTTATCTCTGGAAGGCTGTCTTTGATTCTTCGCAAGAGTCTTTGATTCAGGGCTTCAGTATGGCGGATATCACCCTCTACATCATCATGAGTTTTGTGACCAATCTTCTGACTAGATCCGATTCGTCCTTTATGATTGGGGAGGAGGTCAAGGATGGCTCCATTATCATGCGTTTGTTGCGACCAGTGCATTTTGCGGCCTCCTATCTTTTCACCGAGCTTGGTTCCAAGTGGTTGATTTTTATCAGCGTTGGCCTTCCATTTTTAAGTGTCATTGTTTTGATGAAAATCTTATCTGGGCAAGGGATTGTAGAAGTGCTGGGATTAACTGTCCTTTATCTCTTTAGCCTAACTTTGGCTTATCTGATTAACTTTTTCTTTAATATTTGCTTTGGATTTTCAGCCTTTGTGTTTAAAAATCTTTGGGGTTCCAATCTACTCAAGACTTCCATAGTGGCCTTTATGTCTGGAAGTTTGATTCCCTTGGCTTTCTTTCCAAAGGTTGTTGCAGATATTCTGTCCTTCCTGCCTTTTTCATCCTTGATTTATACCCCAGTCATGATTATTGTTGGGAAATACGATGCTAATCAGATGCTTCAGGCACTCGTTTTGCAGTTTTTCTGGCTCTTAGTGATGGTGGGCTTGTCTCAGTTGATTTGGAAACGAGTCCAGTCCTTTATCACCATTCAAGGAGGTTAGTATGAAAAAATATCAACGCATGCATCTGATTTTTATCAGACAATACATCAAGCAAATCATGGAATACAAGGTGGATTTTGTGGTTGGTGTCTTGGGAGTCTTTCTGACTCAAGGCCTGAATCTCTTATTTCTCAATGTCATCTTTCAACACATCCCATCCCTAGAAGGTTGGACTTTTCAAGAAATTGCCTTTATCTATGGTTTTTCCTTGATTCCTAAGGGCTTGGACCATCTCTTTTTTGACAATCTCTGGGCACTGGGGCAACGCTTGGTGCGAAAAGGAGAATTTGATAAGTATCTGACTCGTCCTATCAATCCTCTCTTTCACATCTTGGTTGAGACCTTTCAGATTGATGCCTTAGGCGAACTCTTGGTCGGTGGTATTTTATTGGGAACAACCATGACCAGCATTGCGTGGACTCTTCCAAAATTCCTGCTTTTCCTAGTCTGTATTCCTTTTGCGACCTTGATTTATACTTCTCTTAAAATCGCGACAGCCAGCATCGCTTTTTGGACCAAGCAGTCAGGGGCTATGATTTACATTTTCTATATGTTTAATGATTTTGCAAAGTATCCGATTTCGATTTACAATTCTCTTCTTCGTTGGTTGATTAGCTTTATCGTGCCTTTTGCCTTTACGGCCTACTATCCTGCTAGCTATTTTTTGCAGGACAAGGATGTACTCTTTAACATTGGAGGTTTGATTTTGATTTCCCTTGTCTTTTTTGGTATTTCCTTGAAACTATGGGACAGGGGCTTGGATTCTTATGAAAGTGCTGGATCCTAAGATGAAGAAACTCAAAGCCTTGTCTTAGGACAGGCTTTTTCTAATAGAGATGAAAATTCCTTGACATCTATTCTCAGAGTGCTATACTGTAAGTGTAATCGCCGATTTATCTCAGTTGGTAGAGCAAGGCACTCGTAAAGCCTAGGTCACAGGTGAACATATGACTGAAGATTTGAAAAAATAGATATGTATAAATAACCGTTAACCCCAATTATTCACCCCTAATCTAAAAACCCTCCAGAATCCTTGCCTTAGCTTAGATCCTGGATGGTTTCTTTTTTCACCCAATGGGTGTTTTTTACTAGACAAAAAAGAGTTTCCCCTTTATGGTATAAGTGTAGAAAAAAACACAAAAAGAAAGGAAACTCACATGAACAGTTTACCAAATCATCACTTCCAAAACAAGTCTTTTTACCAACTATCTTTCGATGGAGGTCATTTCACCCAGTATGGTGGTCTTAT
>NZ_VMMK01000045.1:13616-40924 GCF_013277255.1 Streptococcus sp. 2154 | reverse complement strand
GAATGTTTGGAACGCTTTTTAAAACTAAATGACTATATAAGCAGTAAAATCATTTTATACTCTTCGAAAATCTCTTCAAACCAGGTCAGCGTCCATCTGCAACCTCAAAACAGTATTTTGATCTGACTTCGTCAGTTCTATCCACAACCTCAAAACACTGTTTTGAGCAACCTGCGGCTAGCTTCCTAGTTTGCTCTTTGATTTTCATTGAGTATTAGAACATACAAAGGAGGTCGTCATGGACAATATCATCGATGTGTCAATTCCCGTTGCAGAAGTGGTGGACAAGCATCCAGAAGTCTTGGAAATTCTAGTGGAGTTGGGTTTTAAACCCCTTGCCAATCCCTTAATGCGCAACACAGTTGGTCGTAAAGTATCGCTCAAACAAGGTTCTAAGCTTGAAGGAACTCCTATGGACAAGATTGTCCGCACGCTGGAAGCAAACGGTTACGAAGTGATTGGGTTAGACTAATGGCAGATGAACGAATTCATGTCCTGCGGGATATTTTGTTAGAATTGCATAATGGCTCCTCTCCTGAGTCGGTTCAGGAGCGCTTTGATGCGACCTTTACAGGTGTTTCAGCCATCGAGATTTCCCTTATGGAGCACGAGCTGATGAACTCAGACTCAGGTGTCACCTTTGAAGATGTCATGGAACTCTGTGATGTTCATGCCAATCTTTTTAAAAATGCTGTTAAGGATGTCGAAGTTGCAGATACCGAGCACCCAGGTCACCCAGTTCGGATTTTCAAAGAAGAAAATCTAGCCCTCCGTGCGGCCTTGATTCGTATTCGGAGATTGTTGGATACCTATGAGTCTATGGAAGATGAAGAAATGCTGGCGGAGATGCGCAAGGGCTTGGTGCGTCAGATGGGTCTTTTGGGGCAATTTGACATCCATTACCAACGTAAGGAAGAGCTCTTCTTCCCCATCATGGAGCGCTATGGACACGATTCACCTCCAAAAGTTATGTGGGGAGTGGATGATCAGATCAGGGAACTCTTTCAAACAGCTTTAGCGACAGCCAAGTCACTACCAGAAGTGTCAATTAGCAGCGTAAAAGAAGCTTTTGAAGCTTTTGCGACAGAGTTTGAAAGTATGATTTTCAAGGAAGAATCTATCCTTCTCATGATTCTCCTTGAGTCCTTTACTCAGGATGACTGGCTTCAGATTGCGGAGGAGAGCGATGCCTATGGCTATGCTATTATCCGTCCGTCTGAGAAATGGGTGCCAGAACGCCAGAGTTTTGTTGAGGAAAAGAGTGAAGAGGAGCCTGTACAGCTAGATACGGCAGAGGGTCAAGTTCAGCAGGTTATTGATACGCCAGAAGGACAGTTTACCATTACCTTTACCCCTAAGGAAAAGGAAGCAGTGCTGGACCGCCATAGTCAGCAGTCTTTTGGTAATGGCTATCTTTCAGTCGAGCAGGCTAATCTCATCCTCAATCACCTCCCCATGGAAATTACCTTTGTCAATAAAGACGATATTTTCCAGTATTACAATGACAATACGCCAGCTGATGAGATGATTTTCAAACGAACGCCGTCCCAAGTCGGGCGCAATGTCGAACTCTGTCATCCGCCTAAGTATTTGGACAAGGTCAAGGCTATCATGAAGGGACTTCGTGAGGGGACCAAGGACAAGTATGAAATGTGGTTCAAGTCTGAGTCGCGAGGTAAGTTTGTCCACATCACCTATGCTGCAGTACACGATGAAAACGGAGAATTCCAAGGTGTACTGGAATACGTTCAGGATATCCATCCCTACCGTGAGATTGATACGGACTATTTCCGTGGATTAGAATAAGGAGAAAAAATGAGTTACGAACAAGAATTTATGAAGGAATTTGAAGCTTGGGTCAATACCCAAATCATGATTAACGACATGGCGCACAAGGAAAGCCAAAAAGTTTACGAAGAAGACCAGGACGAGCGTGCCAAAGATGCCATGATTCGCTACGAGAGTCGCTTGGATGCTTATCTGTTCTTGCTTGGTAAGTTTGAAAACTTCAAAGTAGGCAAGGGATTCCATGATTTGCCAGAAGGCTTGTTTGGTGAGCGAAATTATTAAACGAGAAAGATTCTTGATTTTTCACTAAAATCTTGATAGAATGTTTATGTTAAATCCTTGTCAGAGCAGGGATTTTTTATTGAAAGGATTTTATCATGTCAAAGAAACTCAATCGTAAAAAACAATTGCGAAATGGCCTCCGTCGCGCAGGTGCCTTTTCAAGTACTGTGACTAAGGTTGTAGATGAGACAAAAAAAGTCGTGAAGCGTGCAGAACAGTCAGCAAGCGCAGCTGGTAAGGCTGTTTCTAAAAAAGTTGAACAAGCAGTAGAAGCTACCAAAGAGCAAGCTCAAAAAGTAGTTAATTCTGTAGAAGATTTTGCAGCAAATTTGGGTGGACTTCCACTTGATCGTGCCAAGACTTTCTATGATGAAGGAATCAAGTCTGCTTCAGATTTCAAAAACTGGACTGAAAAAGAACTCCTTGCCTTGAAAGGAATCGGCCCAGCTACCATCAAGAAATTGAAAGAAAATAGCATCAAGTTCAAGTAATTTTTCTTTAGTCTTGCATTTCCGAGAAAAACTTGCTACAATAGAGCCATTAGAGGTGTTTTGAATCCCACATTTTACAGAAAGTGGCGGCGCTGAGAAGTCCACAAATGTGTCAAAACTGGTTGCTAATGACTGAAAAAATGAAATATTTCTGTCTTTTTATTTTAAAGACTAAAGATGCGGGCTTGGCCCGAAATTGGGTGGTACCGCGGATAAACACATTCGTCCCTGTCATGTAGATGGCAGGGATTTTCTTTTGCGTCTTAGTCAAAGGAGCTTGTTATGAAGCAATCTTTTAAAACAAGTAAACTCTATTATGGTTTTCCTATCTTCATTTTGGGGTATCAGGATCAGAATTTTGGACACAATATTACGACCTGTAGCTCCTCTTATAGCTTGGGAGATTGGCTAGCCATTGGTGTCGGAGCTGAGGAAAATGCGGCTGAGCAAATCAAGCATTACCAGAAGTTTACTGTGAATATTCCTGATGAAAATCTCATGCTCGAGATGGAGCAGGCTGGTTTTATCAGTCATAGAGAGAAATTGAAACACCTGGGGCTAGACTACGAGATTTCTGAACGGACTCAGGCACCGATTTTAGAGGTTTGTCCAGTCGTGTTAGAATGTCAGGTAGATAGGATTGATGAGGAAGAGGGAATTTGTCATATTTTCGCTAAGATTGTTGAGCGATTTGTTGACCCAGAACTTTTGGATGAAAAGGGACATTTTAGAAATGACCGTTTTGCACCTACTTACTTTATGGGGATGGCCACCAGCGCGTTTATCGCTATTTAGATGACCGAGTAGACCCTATGGGGAGCTTCATTAAGAAAGCGAGGATGAAGGATGTCAAGAGCTGAATTACCAGAACGATTAGAAACCGAACGACTCGTCCTACGAGTTCGTACAGTGGCAGATGCTGAGGATATCCATACCTACGCTAGTTTGCCAGAGGTCGCCTATCCAGCAGGTTTTCCTCCAGTCAAGACCTTGGAAGATGAGATTTATTATCTGGAGCACATTCTTCCGGAGCGTAATCAAAAGGAAAATCTCCCAGCAGGCTACGGGATTGTCGTCAAAGGAACGGATAAGATCGTTGGCTCTGTCGATTTCAACCATCGCCATGAAGATGATGTGCTGGAAATCGGTTATACCTTACACCCAGACTATTGGGGGCGAGGTTATGTGCCAGAAGCAGCGCTTGCCTTGATTGACTTAGCCTTTAAAGATTTGGGTCTTCACAAGATTGAACTAACTTGCTTTGGATATAACCTTCAAAGTAAACGAGTCGCGGAAAAGCTTGGCTTTACCCTCGAAGCTCGCATAAGAGACCGAAAGGATGTTCAAGGAAACCGCTGTGACAGTCTGATATATGGCTTGCTGAAGAGCGAGTGGGAGGTGATTTGATGCATCTTTTCATCATTGGTGCTCCAGCATCAGGAAAAATGACCATTGGTCAAGAATTATCTCGACTGACGGATGCTACCCTATTTTATAACCATCAAGCCATTGATTTTGCACTAGAAATCTATCAGGACTATACAGAGGAAATGTGGGAATTTGTTCGTGGAATCACTTTTTCATTCCTTGGAGCAAGTGCAAGAAATCAGCGATCAGTAATTTTAACAGATGTAATTGATTTTTCAAATCAGTATCAGCTGATGTATTTAAAGCAAATTCAGAATTTGTTGGATGATTATCATCAAGAGATTCTTTTTGTTGAGTTGGAAACAAGTCTTGAAGAGTGCATACGTCGAAATCGAACGGAGAATCGATTAAAGCACAAACCCTTAAAACGGCATATTGAGGTATCTGAAAGAGAAATTTTAGAGACCGCTGAAACACTTCAATTAAATTCCCAATATCAACCGAATGAGTTGCACCACTACTTTAAAATAAATAATACGAATTTGTCTGCAGAAGAAGCTGCTAAGCAAATTCAAAATAAAATGAATACAATAGAGAAAGGACACACACATATCTAAACAACTTCATGAAGACGTTCTCAAGACTCAAGAAGTTCAAAAGTCTCAATCTTTTTCGTTCGTGATTCCTACCACCAAATGTAACTGGAAAACTCTACCTTAATCGCGCTTGGAGTACACCCTTCAAAGTAAACGAATCACAAAGAAACTGGGATTTCCCATTTAAGCCTGTATCCGAGGTCGTAAGAATATCCAATACAGCAGAGGTAGAGTTTGATTTATTGAAGAATGAGTTAGAGGAGAAAATAGATGGCTAAAAAGAAAAATAGAAAAAAGAATTAAACCGCCAGCAAAAGTTGGATATCAAAGTCGTTTCTGAAGAAGAGGTTGTCTGGACAGAACTACTGGCTAAAAAACCAACTTTTGTAGAACGTCGGACCATTCAAAATTTCGATGAACTACATACAACAGTGATGCAATATGCTGATGAACATGGAGAGTATCCAGATGTTCAGCTAATCAATTACCAACTGAAAAATAGGATTTTTGATTAGAATCAGGATCATGCTTTATTTAGAGAAGCTATGCATACTCCAAATACACAGAAGCGAAATGAACTGTTAAAACAAGTTTTAAAGATCAATCCAGATTATTTTGCTGCTGATTTTCACCCATTCTTATCAGAGGTTGAAGATTTTGATTTACCAACCTTTAGATTAGATTTAGGAGGCAAAGATTGAAATTAATGTATTATTTTAATACTGACAATAGATTGAAGAATCTTTTTGCTCAAACTTGGAAAATACTTATGTATGCGCTAACGTATTTTCCAATAATATCTCTAATTGTATTCTGTCTTACCGATTTTAAATTAGTTATAATTTTACAATTTGCCTTGATACTAATATATGTGTTTAACTATAAAAATCGATTTAATAAGTTTAGAGTTTTTCTTACTAAAAGTACTAAATCTTTAGCTTTTATGAACGCATGGGATGGAATATTTTGCGGAATCTTGACTTACATTCTTTATAACCTAAATCTAGTTGAATCAACTTTAATCAACTTATCTCAATATTTTTTTATTAATTATGGCATAAGTAAAAATCACATAAATAACTGGATTATCATTGTAATACTTTTAATATTACCATTTGTATTATCTGTTATAAAAACTGTAGGATCAATCAAGATATTTCAAAAAGTTAATAAAATAGATATCGTAAAGGGAAAGACACTGTGGAATGTATATGCCACGATGCTTATTATTTCGTTTTTATGGTATTATATCTATATTTATTACTTTATTTCTAATGTTATTGATTTTCATTCTGATTTAATAACTGACATTCTTATGTTCAGTTCACTTATTGCACTTTATTTAATATGCTGGTGGATGATTTATAATCTAATTAGACATGGTGCAAAAGATACCAAAGAAGTAATAGCATCATGGTTAATTGGTTCAATCTGTATATTACTGTTAGCAGTATTTAATCAAGTTGAAAATGAATTAATAAATGCTTTAACATGGTTTTTGCCAATTTTAATTCCTAGTCTAATTGGAGAAATAAATTCTCAATTCGATACAAAAAAACATAAGAAAAAACCAATAAGAACTGAGAAAATGGATAGACACCTCTATCGAACTCAACTATATGGTTTTCTTACTCTATTAATGTTGAGTATTATTCCAAAGTTAACCGAAATTATTTGGGGTTTAAAGATTAAGAAGAAATTGGTCGAATTTATAACTCCCGAAGCTGATTGGATGTCTGAATTATTTGCCTCAACTATAATTATTTTCGTTTGTTTCATATTATCATTAGTTATTGGGAAGATTATAATTTGGTTATTACAATATTTCTATTTAAACACCTATAATGGATATTACGTGTATCGTGACAATATGCATAGTATATTAATAAATCGTAGATATAAAATAAATATTCATAAAAGGAGAAAAAATAATGTCTAAAGAACTTTCACCTAAATACAATCCAGCCGAGGTTGAGGCTGGTCGTTACCAAAAATGCCTTGATACGGATGGTTTCAAGCCGTCAGGAGATCAAAAGGCTAAGCCTTATTCAATTGTGATTACCACCACCAAACGTAACTAGAAAACTCTACCTTAATCACACCTGGGGTACAACCTTCAAAGTAAACGAATCACAAAGAAGCTTAGATTTCCCGTTCAAGCCTGTAGCTGAGTCCCGAAGGATATCTAAGTCAGTTGAGTCGAATCTATTGCAGGATGAATTAAAGGGGAAAATAGATGCCTAAAAAGAAAAATAGAAAAAAAGAATTAAAACGCCAGCAAAAGTTGGATATCAAAGTTATTTCTGAAGAAGAGGCTGCTTGGACAGAAATCATGGTCAAAAATCCAACTTTTGTAGAACGTCGTACCATTCAAAATTTCGATGAACTACATACAGCAGTGATGCAATATGCTGATGAACACGGAGAGTATCCAGATGTTCAGCTAATCAATTACCAACTGAAAAATAGGACTTTTGATTGGAATCAGGATCATGCTTTATTTAGAGAAGCTATGCATACTCCGAATACACAGAAGCGAAATAAATTGTTAAAGCAAGTTTTAAAAATAAATCCAGATTATTTTGCTGCTGATTTTCATTTATTCTTATCAGAAGTTGAAGATTTTGATTTGTCAACTTTTAAAAAAGTATTGGATTTTGAAATTCTAGTTTTAGAAAAATGGAAAGTGAATGGATACAATAGTTGGAATTATTTTGAAGCACGCTCTATCCTGTCTGCTCTGATGTTTCTGATTGAGTATTATATGATGGAGAACTTCAATTCTAAGGCTATAGAATTGATTGACCTATATTTGAGTAAGCGACCAGAACGGTTTCCTCCTAATTTTGTCTTCTGTATGCTTTCCTTGTATCATATCACCGGTCAGGAGCTAAAGGTTGAGCGTTTCTATCGTGAAGAATTGAATAAAGGGAAACGGGATGATACCATTCTTATTCATGCCATCATCTCTGCTTTTTCTCAAGGAAAAATTGAAGAAGCAAGTCAGCTATTTGCAAAATTAGTGGAAATAAATGATGAAGCTGTTGAATTCTTTATAGAGGAAGATTGGCAATTCAAAGTTATAGATATAGAAGACCAAGAATGCTATTGTTCAAATTCAGTTGAATCGCTACAAGCTAGTTTGTATCCTCTGTTTGATTATTTACTAGAAAATATTATTTTAACGAAATTTTTAACAAACGAATCCAAGAAGTTCCGTCGTAAACCAGTATTTTCGAATCATTCCAGTATGATAAGAAGTTTATCCAAGGTAAACGACTGGTACTCCTTTATGAGCGAGGAAAAAATGAAGGGAATTCGGATGGATTTTGTTCACATCTTTGTTGAAAATGGGATTCGTACGTCTTCAGATTTCAAAAAATGGACTGAAAAAGAAGTTCTCGCTTTGAAGGGAATTGGTCCCGTAACCGTTAAAAAGCTGAAAGAAAACGGCATAAAGTTTAAGAAAGAGAAGTAATTGTTTATGGAAGGGGGGAGGTGAAATTGTCTTGAATGAAATTTCTAATTTCATCCTGTATACTACACCAAATGGCGACGTTCAGCTAGATATCCTTTTACAAGATGAAAATCTTTGGTTGACTCAAAAAGGTCTTGCAGAGCTCTTTGGAGTTGAACGAAGTGTCATTACAAAGCACTTAAAAAACATTTATGATAGTGGTGAGTTGGATAAGGTGTCAACTTGTGCAAAATTTGCACAGGTTCAACAAGAGGGAAATAGAACTGTCCGACGTGAACTTGAATATTACAATCTGGATGCTATCATTTCAGTTGGCTATCGCGTAAATTCCAGCAAGGCTACTCAATTTAGAATTTGGGCAACCAAGACCTTGAAAGAATTTATCATCAAAGGTTTTGTTTTGAATGATGAACGCTTGAAACAAGGACAGACAGTTTTCGGACAAGATTATTTCCGTGAACTTTTAGAACGAATTCGCTCTATTCGTTCTAGCGAGCGCCGAATCTATCAACAAATTACGGATATCTTTGCCGAATGTGCCATAGATTATGATCGAAACTCGGATATTACTAAAAACTTCTATGCTATGGTGCAAAATAAATTTCATTATGCAATTACTGGAAGTACGGCTGCAGAAATTATCTATCAGCAAGCTGATGCTAGTAAAGAAAAAATGGGATTAACTACTTGGAAACATGCACCTGATGGACGAGTGCTCAAATCAGATGTAACGGTAGCCAAAAATTATTTGCAAGAAAAAGAAATTCGACAACTAGAGCGAACTGTTACAGCCTATTTTGATTATATCGAGGGTTTAGTTGAGCGCCGTAATACGTTTACAATGCGAGGATTGGCAGATAGTATTGATCGCTTTCTATCCTTTAATGAATATGAAATCTTAGAAGGAAAAGGAAGCATTTCCAAGAAACAAGCAGACTCAAAAGCCATCCAAGAGTATGAAAAATTTAACCGAACTCAAAAAATTATATCGGACTTTGATAAACATATTCTGAAGATAATGAGAGAAAGTTAATGTAAAATTTTTATACAGTTTCTTTTTTACTAATAGAAGATACTGAAAAAATCAGATGTGCTGAATCAAGGCATATCTTCTACATACTAATTTTATTTAAAGATATTAACTAGAAAGGACAAACACATGTCTAAAGAACTTTCACCTAAATACAATCCAGCCGAGGTTGAGGCTGGTCGTTACCAAAAATGGCTTGATGCCGATGTTTTCAAGCCTTCAGGAGACCAAAAGGCTAAGCCTTATTCAATCGTGATTCCACCACCAAATGTAACTGGGAAGCTTCACCTTGGTCACGCTTGGGATACGACTTTGCAAGATATCATCATCCGTCAAAAACGCATGCAAGGTTTTGATACCCTTTGGCTTCCAGGGATGGACCACGCGGGGATTGCCACTCAGGCTAAGGTTGAGGAGCGCTTGCGTGGCGAGGGTATTTCCCGCTATGACTTGGGTCGTGAGTCTTTCTTGACGAAAGTCTGGGAATGGAAAGACGAATATGCCACTACTATCAAGGAACAATGGGGTAAGATGGGGCTCTCTGTAGACTACTCTCGTGAGCGTTTCACTCTTGACGAAGGTTTGTCAAAAGCTGTTCGTAAGGTCTTTGTGGACCTTTACAAGAAAGGGTGGATCTATCGTGGTGAATTCATCATCAACTGGGACCCAGCTGCACGCACAGCCCTTTCTGATATTGAAGTTATCCACAAGGATGTCGAAGGTGCCTTCTACCACATGAACTACATGCTGGAAGACGGATCTCGCGCCCTTGAAGTTGCGACCACTCGTCCTGAGACCATGTTTGGGGACGTTGCGGTTGCGGTCAATCCAGAAGACCCACGCTACAAGGACTTGATTGGTAAAAACGTCATCCTTCCAATCGCTAATAAACTAATCCCAATCGTTGCAGACGAACATGCCGATCCCGAGTTTGGTACTGGTGTTGTTAAAATCACGCCTGCCCACGATCCAAACGACTTCTTGGTTGGTCAACGACACAACTTGCCACAAGTCAATGTTATGAACGACGACGGAACTATGAATGAGCTTGCCTTCGAATTTGCAGGCATGGACCGTTTTGAAGCTCGTAAGGCAGTCGTGGCTAAGTTGGAAGAAATCGGTGCCCTCGTTAAAATCGAAAAACGTGTCCACAGTGTTGGTCACTCAGAGCGTACAGGTGTAGTGGTGGAGCCACGCTTATCTACGCAATGGTTCGTTAAGATGGACCAATTGGCCAAAAATGCCATTGCCAACCAAGACACAGATGATAAGGTAGAATTCTACCCACCTCGTTTCAACGATACCTTCCTCCAATGGATGGAAAATGTCCACGACTGGGTCATCTCACGTCAGCTCTGGTGGGGTCACCAAATCCCTGCTTGGTACAATGCTGAGGGTGAAATGTACGTCGGTGAAGAAGCTCCAGAAGGAGACGGATGGACTCAGGACGAAGACGTTTTGGATACTTGGTTCAGTTCTGCCCTTTGGCCATTCTCAACCATGGGCTGGCCTGATGTCGACTCAGCAGACTTCAAACGATACTTCCCAACTTCAACCTTGGTTACAGGTTACGACATCATCTTCTTCTGGGTGTCTCGTATGATCTTCCAATCTTTGGAATTCACTGGCCGTCAGCCATTCCAAAACGTGTTGATCCACGGTCTTATTCGTGACGAGCAAGGACGCAAGATGTCTAAATCTCTCGGTAACGGGATTGACCCAATGGATGTCATTGAGAAATACGGTGCGGATGCCCTTCGTTGGTTCCTTTCAAACGGTTCTGCACCAGGTCAAGACGTGCGCTTCTCATACGAGAAAATGGATGCTTCATGGAACTTCATTAACAAGATTTGGAACATCTCTCGCTACATCCTCATGAACAATGAAGGCTTGACCCTTGAGCAAGCAACTGCCAATGTGGAAAAAGTTGCCAACAAGGAAGCTGGAAATGTCACAGATCGCTGGATTCTCCACAACCTCAATGAAACCATCGGAAAAGCAACTGCCAACTTTGACAAGTTTGAGTTTGGTGTGGCTGGACACATCCTCTACAACTTCATCTGGGATGAGTTTGCGGACTGGTATGTTGAGTTGACCAAGGAAGTCCTTTATAGTGACAACGAAGAAGAGAAAGTCATCACGCGTTCTGTTCTCCTTTATACTTTGGATAAGATTCTTCGTCTCCTTCACCCGATCATGCCATTCGTGACAGAGGAAATCTTTGGACAAATCTCAGAAGGCTCTATCGTGACAGCTGCATACCCAACTGTTAATCTAGCCTTTGAAGACCTTGCGGCTCACACTGGTGTGGAAAGTCTCAAAGACTTGATCCGTGCCGTTCGTAATGCGCGTGCGGAAGTAAACGTAGCACCAAGTAAGCCAATCACAATCCTTGTTAAGACTAGCGATAGTGACTTGGAAGCCTTCTTTAACAGCAATGTCAACTACATCAAACGTTTCACAAATCCAGAACACTTGGAAATTGCATCAAACATCCCTGCACCTGAACTCGCAATGTCAAGCGTCATCACAGGAGCAGAAATCTACTTGCCACTGGCAGACCTCCTCAATGTCGAAGAAGAACTGACTCGTCTCGACAAGGAACTGGCTAAATGGCAAAAAGAACTAGATATGGTGGGCAAGAAACTCTCTAACGAACGCTTCGTCGCCAATGCTAAACCAGAAGTCGTCCAAAAAGAACGCGACAAACAAGCCGACTACCAAGCCAAATACGACGCGACAGTTGCACGTATTGATGATATGAAGAAGTTGGTGAAGTAGTGTGAAGTGAGATATACTTGGAAGATGATTTACACCTCACACCTGCTTTTTTATGTAGTTTGTGTTAAACTGATAGTACTGCCTCCATGGTGAAAGGAGAATATATATGAAACTAACAATAGAAAATATAGGTAATGTAAAGAATGCAGAAATTGAAATAAATGGAATTTCAGTTATTGCAGGTCAAAATGGCACTGGAAAAAGTACAATAAGTCGTTCTTTATTTTCAATATTTAGTGCCAATTATGATGTTATAAAAAAAATTTCTAACGATCGAACTAAAGCAATTAATGATTTTTTAGAAGACTATCTCTCTGATATCGAAATGAATCGTAAAAATAATTCTGAAATAGGGATTGCTAGAAGAATCGTTCCGAGTTTCCTTTATACAGAATTGACAAAAATCATTTCAAAAAATTTATTGATATTTCTTGATAAAAATTATAGTGAACATAATAATGAATCCCTTAAGAAGAGTATCATTGAATCAATTAATGAATTCAATAAACGAAATTCAAAATACTTTGTATTAAATATTAAGGATTTGGACCTAAATGTTTTATCTGAAAATATAAAAGAAATTTTATCTCAGTCAGACCAATCTATCTTTAACCAAATTTTAACTGCTCATTTAACTGATGAATTTCATAATCAAATAAATAATATATACGACCCATTGACAGGACTAATTTCTTTAAGAATAAAAGATGAACAAATAAATGTTGAAGTTAACAAAAATAGAGCTACTGCAGATAAATTGATAAATTTTAAAACAGATGTAGTATACATAGATGATGCTGCTGCAATAGTTGAAAATTTATTTTCAACTAAATTTTTAAATAAATTTTCAACTAAATTTTTAAATGAATTTTTAAATAAAATTGATTTAAAATTGGATCATAATGCTCATTTAATGGAGCAGCTTAGAGATGAAAGAAACAACACTTACACATTACGAGCTAAGATAACTGACAGATTAAATTTGGTGTTTAATGAAATAAATCATATATTGAAGACTGATATTGTTAATAGTTCAGAAGATGAGGAAGATGAAAAAAAACTTAATATAATCAATTATTCTTCAGGTATGAAAACGTTCTATTTAATTAAATCTCTTTTAGAAAATGGTGTGATTAGAGAAAATGGGACACTCATTTTAGATGAACCAGAAGTCCATTTACATCCAGAATGGCAATTGAAATTTGCTGAAATTATAGTATTACTTCAGAAAGAATTTGGATTACATATCTTAATCAATTCCCATAGTCCTTATTTAGTTGAAGCGATTGATATATTTAGCAAAAAAAATGATACAAATGATTCTGTTAAGTATTATCTTGCTAATAGTTCTATTGAAGATGTTACTGACTCGATTGATAAGATTTATGAGCAAATGTATGTTCCTTTAAATCGCCTTGAGGAGCTAGCGGAGGATTTTGATGGTGAGTAAAATAATTTTCTCTATATTACATGATTTTAATATTAGATTTTCTGAATGTCGTAGCGATATTAAAACCTGCTCATATGATTCTGATTCTAACTATAATTTGGTAAACTCTAAATATACTTGTTATAATTTTGATAAGATTTCAGAAATTATTTTTAAAAAACATAGCTTTGATAAATGGCAATCTGTAGATACAATTCTGCCTCTTCTTCCTGTAGATGCTGATAGTAAATTATATTTAATAGAGTTTAAGAATTCAAAAAATATTCCATATGCTAACGTTAGAGCTAAAATATTATCGAGTTTGTTCCTACTAGAAAATTTTTATGGATTGCAAAAAACTGATTATAAAAAAATAGTGACAGTTACTGTAGTTAAATCACAAAAAGGTAAAAGACATTTAAATGAAATTAGACAACATCAGGCAAAAATAAGTGGTAAGTCACCTTATAAAGTTGAAAATTTTAGGGCTTTAGAAGATTTTTATGGAATTGAATCTTTTAAATATCCCCCTGAAAAATTTATAGAATTTATAGAGAATAATAATTTAGTCAGTTAAAATTAAAATACTAAAATTTTATAGCTTTGATTAAAAACCAGCTCACTACACAACAACCCCTCTAAGTTCGAACCGCTCTGAGAAGTACAACATTGCAGTTTCTTCTCAGGTGTTGGGGGATTTGAACAAACCAACGAGTTCAGAGTGGTGTATCCTATGAGTTTGATAAGTATGCAAGCTAGAATTATTCATTTAATCAAACCATTCATCCAAAAGGCATTACAAATGAGTGCATGGGATGTTGAGTATAACTCTTTTATTACTTCTTCATAGAACTTATTATGAATGTTTTTTATAGTTCACCCCAATTTCACCATTTACCGATGACACAGAAAAACAATTGAAAGGATATTTCTATGCAACCAACTTACAACATTGACAACCCAAACTTGTCTTATGAAGCTAAGCGTGACTTATGGCGGATAGGTTTTGGTCTGCAGAAAGTTGACAATCTAGTGCCATCAGCGTATATGGAATCTTTGGCTGAGAAACAGTCCCGGGGTGAACTGACTTACGAGCAGGTTTATGAGGATGCAACGGCTTATCACCATACTATTGATGCAAGTACGGAAGAGGCAGACTTGGTTTCTCTACGTATTGTAGAACTATTGTCTCGAAGAGGCTTTAGCTTTAGTCCTGCGACCTTACTTGCTATTCATAAGGAGTTGTTTCAAGATATATTTGAACCCTCTATTCCGGTGGGGCAATTTCGTCAGACCAATATCACAAAGAATGAACCTGTTTTGAATGGTGAAAGTGTTGTGTACTCTGATTACTCCATGATTCAAATGACCTTGGATTATGATTTTAATCAGGAAAAACAAGTTGCATATGCGACACTAACTCAGGCGGATGTGGTTAAACAAATCCAGCATTTTATTTCAGGAATCTGGCAGATTCATCCATTTCGCGAAGGAAACACTCGGACAGTAACGGTCTTTTTGATTCAGTATCTTCGTGAGTTTGGTTTTGATATTGATAATACACCATTTCAGCAACATGCCAAGTATTTTCGTGATGCCTTGGTATTAGATAATGCAAAGATTTTACAGCGACGTCCTGAGTTTTTAACAGCTTTTTTTGAAAATCTCTTGCTCGGTGGTCAAAATGATTTGTCTTCAGAAAAAATGTATCTAGATTTAGACCTCGATTTTTCATAATCCTAATACTGAGTAAACATTGAATTTTAGGAAAAAATGAAGCAAATATTCTCACAAGAAAACGTATATCATCAAAGTTTTAGGTCACTTGATAATATGCGTTTTTTGAATTTTATAGACTGCTCGTTTAAACTCTATTTACCTCGTACATTCCGGAGCGAGACGGAATATTAGCCACATACAAAATGAGTACTATTAGGATTTTATTTTCGTGTACAATTTCAGCTATTCTTGTTATAATCAGCCTATAGGAATCAAGGAGGTGATTGTTATGGCTGTTTTTGTGTCTTTGGATGGAATTGTGGTAGAAGTACTTGATGTCTTTTCTTCTTTTAATGGGGATAGTGAGTTTTTCTTGTGTAAACGTCTTAAAGACAAGAGTCAGTTTGTTATGGAACGCTCTCGGTTCGAGGAGATGTTCCAACTTCAAAGTAGTCACTTGACGACGCAAGAAAAATTACAATTGTTTACCTCCGTGTTTGCTGGCCGTTTTGATGTTTATGCTAAGAGTTTTATCAATGATCAAGGGAAAATTCAGTATTTTCCATCCTATGATTATGGTTGGAAGCAGTTGTCACCTGAAAAACGGAGTTTCCAGACATTGACGGATTCCGTTTTGAAATCTCATTTTCGTGGGGAGACAGCTATCGGTATCTTTCCTATGCACTTAGATGATAGCTGTTATTTTTTGGTACTTGATTTGGATGAAGGAGATTGGAAAGAAGCTGGTTTAACCATTCGAAGAATAGCCAGGGAACGCCAGATGGAAGCCCATTTAGAGATTTCTCGTTCGGGTCACGGACTCCATATTTGGTTCTTCTTTGAGGAAGCGATTCCGAGTCGAGAGGCTCGCTTGTTTGGAAAGAAACTGTTAGAACTGGCAATGCAGGAAAGTATGCAACTGTCCTTTGATTCTTTTGATCGCATGTTTCCAAATCAGGATGTTCTTCCTAAAGGTGGATTTGGTAATTTGATTGCCCTTCCTTTTCAAGGAGAAGCTTATCATCAAGGGCGAACGGTCTTTGTGGATGAACAGTTTCAGCCTTATGAAGACCAATGGAGGTATCTACAAGAAATTCAGAGGGTTTCAACTGCTAAAGTGGCACTGTTAATCCAAGAGGAGTTAGGTAAGGAAGAATTGGATAAGGAGTTGAAGGTCGTCTTATCCAATATGATCCAACTTGAAAAATCGTCTGTGACACCCAAGACACTGTTTTTCTTGAAAAATATGGCTTCATTTTCTAATCCCGAATTTTATTTAAAGCAGGCTATGCGACAGCCAACCTATCAAATTCCTGAGCGAATGTATTTATTTGGAGAATCCGATCATTATTTATGGCTGCCAAGAGGTTTGCTGTATCCATTGCAAGATAAATTTAATACTCTTCGAAAATCTCTTCAAACCACGTCAGCTTCGCCTTGCCGTACTCAAGTACTGCCTACGGCTAGCTTCCTAGTTTGCTCTTTGATTTTCATTGAGTATGAGCAGGGATCTGTGGAAGATAGGAGAAAGGTACAAAGGTCTATTAGAGTGGAATTTAAGGGAGAACTCACTTTTGAGCAAGAGTTAGCCCTGTCAGATATGACTTCTAAAGAAAATGGTTTACTTCATGCGGAGACCGGTTTTGGAAAGACCGTTTTAGGTGCTGCTCTTATCTCTGAACGGAAAACAAAAACAATTATCCTAGTTCATAATAGGCAACTCTTAGACCAGTGGCTGGATCGCCTAAAGTGTTTTTTGACTTTCGAAGAGGAAGAAGCTACCCGTTATACGCCATCAGGTCGTGAAAGGGTAATAGGCTATGTCGGGCAGTACGGTGGGACTAAGAAATGGTTGAGTGGACTGGTTGATGTCGTTATGATCCAATCTCTATTTAAGTTGGAAAATAGTCAAAGTCTTTTGGATGAGTATGAGATGATGATTGTGGATGAGTGTCATCATGTCTCTGCCTTGATGTTTGAAAAAGTTGTTGCTCAGTTTAGAGGGAAGTATCTTTACGGTTTGACGGCTACGCCTGAGCGTAAGAATGGTCATGAGCCTATTGTTTTTCAGAGAATTGGTGAGATACTCCATACTGCTGATAAGAGGGAAACGGATTTTAAACGGCAATTGCAATTAAGATTCACTTCTTTTGGTCATTTGGAGATTGAAAAGACCAAAGCAAGTAATTTTATACAGCTTAGTGATTGGATTGCTACTGACTCAGTGAGGAATCAGTTGATTATCAAGGATATTCTAGACCAAGTGGCAGAAGGGCGGAATATCTTGGTTCTAGTCAATCGAATTCAACAGATAGATGTCTTTGAAAAGTTATTGAAAGAGAAAGAGGTTGATGACTGTTATATTATTAGCGGAAAAACCAAAGTCCGAGATAGAACAAGTTTAATGGAGACGTTAGAACAGTTAGATAAAGGGTTTGTTTTATTGTCTACTGGAAAATACATTGGCGAAGGTTTTGACTTGCCTCAGCTAGACACGCTTATATTGGCAGCACCCTTTTCTTGGAAAAATAATTTAATTCAGTATGCAGGTCGGATTCATAGAAACTACAAGGATAAGTCTTTGGTGCGGATTTTCGATTATGTGGATATTCATGTTCCTTATTTAGAAAAGATGTTTCAGAAACGACAAGTAGCTTATCGAAAGATGGATTATCGTGTCATCGAGGGTGAGGAGAAACAATTCGTTTATGTTGATAGTAGATATGAGAATGTGCTGAGAGAGGACTTATACTCTTCGAAAATCAAATTCAAACCACGTCAGCGTCGCCTTACCGTACTCAAGTACAGCTTGCGGCTAGCTTCCTAGTTTGCTCTTTGATTTTCATTGAGTATTAGCAGGGGAAAGACAGGAGTGTATGCTTATTTTACCTTATGTGCACCAGACAAAACTGATGAATTTTCTAAAAGAATTTAGGATTAGTCAAATTGAGATATGTATACCAGAGACGGTTGCAAATAAAGCATGGCTAGACCAGTTGAAGAGCCAGAAAATTAAAGTGTCTTTTACTCAATCAAAAATAGTCACGCCTATTCTTTTGGTAAACAAGACCATTGTTTGGTATGGGGCAATGCCATTATTAGGGAAGGTAGATGAAATGACCATATTACGTTTGGAATCAGCTAGTATAGCTTCTGAACTAGTGGCAGGTTTACGATAGAGAAAACTTTTAAAAATTTCTATGTATGATTTTCATTTCTTTAGTGAGGCTGTTGACATTTTCACATTCGAATCACACAAAATAAAAAAATTTCTACAAGTACTTGACAAATAGATTGAAATATCATAAAATAAAAACGGTTACAGAGTTATTAATTATTTAAGCTTCATGTCACCATTAAAAATTGAAATAAAAGGATGTTATCACTAATACAAGTGAGCAGGAACCTATTTAATCACATCAGAAGAAGTTTCTTGATGTTTTTAAGTAGGTTCCTTTTATTTTAAAAGGGAAATTTTATGATCATAAAACGAATACTAAACCACAATGCCGTAATTGCGCAAAGTAAAAAAGATATCGATATTCTTCTTTTTGGAAGGGGAATAGCTTTTGGAAGAAAAATTGGAGATAAAGTAAATCCAATTGATATTGAGAAAAGTTTTTTTCTCAAAAATAGAGATAATATGACCCGTTTTACAGAGATGTTTATTAACGTTCCTTTGGAGTTGGTGTACATTACCGAAAAAATAATTAACCTAGGTAAAATAACATTGGGTAATAATTTTGATGAAATTATCTATATTAATTTAACGGATCATATTTCTTCGAGCATAGAACGTTATAAAGAAGGGATTATTATTTCGAATCCCCTACGCTGGGAAATCTCGAAATATTATAAAGAAGAATTTGAGCTTGGGAAAAGGGCTTTACAAATAATAAAAAAAGAGTTAGGTATTGAACTTCCAATTGACGAAGCTGCATTCATAGCGCTACATTTTGTTAATGCTAATTTAGAAAATAATTTTCAAGAGTCGTATAAAATCACTGAAATAATTATGGGAATTGAGAAAATCATTCAAGATTTCTATTGTACTGAGTTTAACCAAGATTCTATTGATTATTATAGATTCATAACTCATATAAAATTATTTGCCCATCGCTTGGTTGAAAATACAACTTATTGTGACGATGATGATGAAGACTTGTTAGCATTAATGAAAAATAAATATCCTAGAGAATATGAATGTGGTGAACAGGTGGCAATGTTTATACAAACTGAGTACAATTATTTGCTGACTTCTAGTGAATTAGTTTATTTGATGGCTCATATTCGTCGTTTAACAAAAAATTTAGATTAATAGAATAGGAGAATACCATGAGTTATAAAGATACAGTACAAAAAATCCTCGATGTAATTGGAGGCGAAAAAAATGTCAATAGAGTTACCCATTGTGTAACACGTTTAAGATTAGAATTAAAAGATGAAAATTTAGTCAATGATGATGATGTGAAGAAGATACCAGGTGTAATAGGTATTATGAAAAAGAATGGGCAATATCAAATTATACTTGGTAATGATGTAGCCAATTATTATAAAGAATTCATTAAACTTGGCAATTTTGAAACAGATTCAGTTGATCAAGGGCACAAAGGGAATATTTTAGAAAGAATCATTGAATATATCGCTGGTTCCATGACTCCAATCATTCCAGCAATGTTAGGGGGAGGTATGCTGAAAGTCTTGGTAATTATTTTACCAATGCTTGGTATATTGCAATCAGATTCTCAGACTATTGCTTTTTTGACATTTTTTGGGGATGCTCCATATTATTTCTTACCGCTGTTATTAGCTTATTCTGCATCACAAAAATTAAAAGTAACATCTACATTAGCTATGTCTGTAGCAGGTGTACTTCTCCATCCAAATTTTGTTCAAATGGTGCAATCAGGGAATCCTCTTAGTTTATTTGGTGTACCTGTGACACCAGCTAGTTATGGTTCGTCAGTCGTTCCAATTCTTATTATGGTTTGGTTGATGAAATATATTGAAAAAATGATTGCTAAATTAACACCAGCTGTTACTAAGAGTTTTTTGCAACCTACGCTAGTATTATTAGTATCAAGCTGTATTGCCTTAGTTGTAGTCGGACCTATTGGAGTAATTGTTGGTGAAGGATTATCAAATCTAGTTGGGCAAATGTATGGTGTAGCTGGATGGCTTACATTAGCTATTCTTGGCGCTATTATGCCATTTATTGTTATGACTGGAATGCATTGGGCTTTTGCACCTATTTTTTTGGCGGCATCTATTGCTACTCCAGACGTATTAATTCTTCCAGCAATGTTAGGGTCAAACTTAGCTCAAGGGGCTGCTTCGATGGCTGTTGCATTAAAGAGTAAAAATAATAATACAAAACAAATTGCTTTTGCAGCAGGTTTCTCAGCCTTACTTGCAGGGATTACCGAACCTGCATTATATGGTGTGACTTTAAAATATAAAAAACCGCTTTATGCAGCTATGATTGGTGGTGGATTAGCGGGATTATTTGCAGGTCTTACTAGTGTTAAAGCATATCTATTTGCTGTCCCAGCTTTGATAGCGTTGCCTCAATTTATTTATTCTGATGTGCCATCAAATATTGTAAATGCTTTAATTGTGGCAGTCATTTCGGTTGTTATTACCTTTGTATTAGCTTATATATTTGGAATCGATGAAGAAGGGAGTTCTAGCAATTTAGAAGTTGAAGTTGGAGTTTCAAATAAAAAAATGATATTTTCTCCTATATCAGGAGAAATCATTCCGTTAAGCGATGTCCAGGATAAAACATTTTCAGATAAACTAATTGGAGACGGAGTAGCGATTATCCCAAGTGAGGGTAAGGTTTATGCACCATTTGATGGGAAAATTACAAATATTTTTCTGACTAAGCACGCAATTGGATTGAAGAGTGATGAGGGTGTTGAGTTACTAATTCATATTGGATTAGATACTGTTGAGCTAAAAGGTCAAGGTTTTATTAGTCATGTAGAAGAAGGAGACAGAGTTTTCAAAAATCAGTTGATTTTTGAAATGGACTTAAATTTAATCAAGAGTAAAGGCTACGAAACAGTTACACCAGTAATTGTAACGAATACCAACGATTTTCTAGATGTATTAGTATTACCTAATAATCAGACAATCGAGCATTCTAAGGAATTACTGGTAATATTATAATGGAGGAAAGTTATGACCATTTTTCCAGATGATTTTCTTTGGGGTGGAGCTGTTGCAGCTAATCAAGTAGAGGGAGCATATAATGAAGATGGTAAGGGATTATCAGTTCAGGATGTGTTACCCAAAGGTGGATTAGGAGAAGCAACAGAAAATCCTACAGAAGATAACTTAAAATTATTAGGTATTGATTTTTATCATAAATATAAGGAAGATATATCCTTGTTTTCTGAAATGGGCTTTAATGTTTTTCGCACTTCTATTGCATGGAGTAGAATTTTTCCAAAAGGAGATGAGGAAGAACCTAACGAAGCTGGTTTGAAATATTATGATGAATTGTTTGATGAACTACATGCTCACGAGATAGAACCACTTGTAACTCTTTCACACTATGAGACTCCATTATATTTAGCAAGAAAATATCATGGATGGATTGATAGGAGAATGATTCATTTTTATGAAAAATTTGCTCGAACAGTTTTAGAAAGGTATAAAGATAAAGTTAAATATTGGCTTACATTTAACGAAGTAAACTCTGTTTTGGAATTACCGTTTACTAGTGGAGGAATAGATATACCTAAGGAGAATCTTTCGAAACAAGAATTATATCAAGCTATACATCATGAGTTAGTCGCTTCGAGTTTGGTTACAAAAATTGCTCGAGAGATTCATTCAGAGTTTAAGGTGGGATGTATGGTATTAGCTATGCCAGCTTATCCAATGACTCCAAATCCAAAAGATGTATGGGCGACTCATGAGTATGAGAATCTAAATTATCTATTTTCAGATGTGCATGTTAGAGGTTATTATCCGAATTATGCAAAAAGATATTTTAAGGAACATGACATTAACATAGAGTTTGCAGCTGAAGATGCAGAGTTATTAAAAAATTATACCGTAGATTTTTTATCCTTTAGCTATTACATGAGTGTGACTCAATCTGCTCTTCCAACACAGTATAATTCAGGACAAGGGAATATTATTGGTGGTTTAGTAAATCCTTATTTAGAGTCTTCTGAGTGGGGATGGCAAATTGATCCAATTGGACTACGTATAATTTTAAATAGATA
Organism: Streptococcus sp. 2154; assembly: GCF_013277255.1. Classification (NCBI taxonomy): domain Bacteria; kingdom Bacillati; phylum Bacillota; class Bacilli; order Lactobacillales; family Streptococcaceae; genus Streptococcus; species Streptococcus sp. 2154. The sequence continues at coordinate 18,721 of NZ_VMMK01000045.1, read as the reverse complement.
TTATGACCGTTATCAAATCCCATTATTTATAGTAGAAAACGGATTAGGTGCTAAAGATCAACTAATAAAAGATGAATTTAATAACTTAACAGTCCAAGATGATTATAGAATTCAGTATATGAAAGAACATTTATTGCAAGTAGCTGAAGCTCTACAAGATGGTGTGGAAATTATGGGCTATACGTCTTGGGGATGTATTGACTGCGTTTCTATGTCCACTGCACAGCTTTCTAAGAGGTACGGTCTCATTTATGTTGATCGAAACGATGATGGAAGTGGTACATTCAATCGATATAAGAAAATGTCCTTTACTTGGTATAAAGGAGTGATTGAATCAAATGGAGAATCCTTATTCAAATAGTTTGTTTATTGATGATTAGATATTATCACGGTTAAGGCAGCATCTCATTAAATATGAAATAAAGAGGTTTGGAAGACATCAAATTCTAAACCTCTTTATTTTATAGGGGGATTAATTAATTTAATTTTGTTACAGAGAGCCGATTATAAATAGTTAACTTAGGATAGATTGGTTATATATAGTAGACTGAATCTAAAATAGTACGAAACAATTGCTAAAACGTTTATAGAAATTAATTTTACTTTCCCAATCGATTTGTTTTCATCTTATTTCAATCCGCTATAAAGTTAGATAAGAATAAGCTAACAAGCAGAAGTAAGATAGGTCTTGCAAGAATGGTAAAAATCTGATAAACTAAGTAGTAATTGAATAGGAATCTGAAAGACTAGTAGCCCAAGGGAAGTATATCAGGGAGGAGAGCCGTGACTGCAAGCTCTCTATATGAAAGCTGGGTGAATTCACTTGCGCATGGATTTAGAAATGAAGGTCTGACTTGTCAGATGAAAACGGATGGTACCGCGTGTCAACGCTCCGAGTGGAGTTTTTGGCATGTGGTTTTCTTTTTATCTACGAGCGACTGATGGAGGAATTATGTCAACTATTGAAGAACAATTAAAAGCGCTTCGTGAAGAAACGCTGGCTAGCTTGAAGCAGATTACTGCTGAAAATGAAAAAGAGATGCAAGATTTGCGTGTCTCTGTCCTTGGTAAAAAGGGTTCGCTCACTGAAATCCTCAAAGGGATGAAAGATGTTTCTGCTGAGATGCGTCCAATCATTGGGAAACACGTCAATGAAGCTCGTGATGTCTTGACAGCAGCTTTTGAAGAAACTGCTAAGCTCTTGGAAGAAAAGAAAGTTGCAGCTCAATTAGCAAGCGAGAGTATCGATGTGACCCTTCCAGGTCATCCAGTTGCGACTGGTCACCGTCACGTTTTGACACAAACTAGTGAAGAAATCGAAGATATCTTCATTGGGATGGGTTACCAAGTCGTGGATGGTTTTGAAGTGGAGCAAGACTACTATAACTTTGAACGTATGAACCTTCCCAAAGACCACCCAGCCCGTGATATGCAGGACACATTCTATATCACAGAAGAAATCTTACTCCGTACTCACACGTCTCCAGTTCAAGCGCGTGCTATGGATGCCCATGATTTCTCTAAAGGTCCTTTGAAAATGATCTCACCAGGGCGTGTGTTCCGTCGCGATACGGACGATGCGACCCACAGTCACCAATTCCACCAAATCGAAGGCTTGGTAGTTGGGAAAAATATCTCTATGGCTGACCTTCAAGGAACCCTTCAGTTGATTGTGCAAAAAATGTTCGGTGAAGAGCGTCAAATCCGTCTGCGTCCATCTTACTTCCCATTCACAGAGCCATCTGTTGAGGTGGATGTTTCTTGCTTCAAGTGTGGTGGAGAAGGCTGTAACGTATGTAAGAAAACAGGTTGGATCGAAATTATGGGGGCCGGTATGGTTCACCCACGTGTCCTTGAAATGAGTGGTATCGATGCGACTGTTTACTCTGGATTTGCCTTTGGTCTTGGACAAGAGCGTGTAGCCATGCTCCGTTACGGAATCAACGATATCCGTGGATTCTACCAAGGAGATGTCCGCTTCTCAGAGCAGTTTAAATAATGATTAGAAAAGTAGAAATGGTAGATGTTGAGGTGTTGGCTAAAATTGCCAAACAAACCTTTCGTGAAACATTTGCTCATGATAATACGGAAGAGCAGTTACAGGAATACTTTGAAGAGGCTTATAGTCTGAGAGTTTTATCAACTGAGTTGGAAAATCCTGACTCCGAAACCTATTTCATTATGCATGAAGAGGAGATAGCTGGTTTTCTCAAAGTCAACTGGGGAAGTGCTCAAACTGAGAGAGAATTAGAGGACGCTTTTGAAATTCAACGCCTCTATGTGCTACAAAAATTCCAAGGATTTGGATTCGGTAAGCAACTGTTTGAATTTGCTCTTGAACTTGCTACAAAAAATAGTTTTTCTTGGGCTTGGTTAGGTGTTTGGGAGCATAATACAAAAGCTCAAGCGTTTTATAATCGATATGGTTTTGAAAAATTTAGCCAACATCATTTTATGGTTGGTCAAAAAGTAGATACGGATTGGTTACTGCGAAAGAAATTAAGGTAAGAAGAGGATTCTTCTATTGAAATGATAGGAAAGGAAAAGAACCAGTGTGGCAATGGTCATTCTGGAGAACTAAATTATGCTTGTATCTTATAAATGGTTAAAAGAATTGGTGGACATTGATGTGCCATCACAGGAGTTGGCTGAAAAAATGTCAACCACAGGGATCGAGGTAGAAGGTGTCGAATCACCGGCTGCTGGTCTCTCAAAAATTGTCGTCGGTGAGGTCTTGTCCTGCGAAGATGTGCCAGAAACTCACCTTCATGTTTGTCAGGTTAACGTTGGCGAAGAAGAAGCCCGTCAAATCGTCTGTGGTGCCCCAAATGTGCGTGCTGGTATCAAGGTTATGGTGGCTCTTCCAGGAGCTCGCATCGCTGACAACTACAAAATCAAAAAAGGAAAAATCCGTGGTTTAGAGTCACTTGGAATGATCTGTTCGCTTGGCGAATTGGGAATTTCTGACTCAGTTGTGCCTAAGGAATTCGCAGATGGCATCCAAATTTTGCCAGAAAATGCCGTTCCAGGTGAGGAAGTCTTCTCATACCTAGACTTGGATGATGAAATCATCGAACTGTCTATCACACCAAACCGTGCAGATGCCCTTTCTATGCGTGGAGTGGCTCACGAAGTGGCAGCTATCTATGACAAGGCAGTCAACTTTAAAGAATTTACTCTTTCAGAAACTGACCAAGCTGCAGCAGATGCTCTTTCTGTGGACATTGAGACAGACAAGGCGCCTTACTATGCAGCTCGTATCTTGGACAATGTGACCATCGCACCAAGTCCACAATGGTTGCAAAACCTTCTCATGAACGAAGGAATCCGTCCAATCAATAACGTAGTGGACGTGACCAACTACATCCTGCTCTACTTTGGTCAACCAATGCACGCCTTTGACTTGGATACCTTTGAAGGGAGTGACATCCGTGTACGTGAAGCGCGTGCTGGTGAAAAATTGGTGATTTTAGATGGTGAAGAACGTGACTTGGACATGAATGACTTAGTTATCACTGTCGCAGACAAGCCAGTAGCTCTTGCAGGTGTTATGGGTGGTCAAGCAACAGAAATCTCTGAAAAGTCTAGTCGTGTCGTCCTTGAAGCTGCAGTCTTCAACGGAAAATCAATCCGCAAGACTAGCGGTCGCCTCAACCTTCGTTCTGAGTCATCTTCTCGCTTTGAAAAAGGTATCAATGTAGCAACTATTAACGAAGCCCTTGATGCGGCGGCTAGTATAATTGCAGAACTTGCTGGTGCGACGGTTCGTAAGGGCATCGTTTCAGCAGGTGAGCTTGATACTTCTGATGTGGAAGTTTCTTCTACCCTTGCAGACGTCAACCGTGTCCTTGGTACGGAGCTTTCATACACTGATGTAGAAGATGTCTTCTGTCGTCTTGGCTTTGGTCTTTCTGGAAATGCAGACAGCTTTACAGTCAGCGTCCCACGTCGTCGTTGGGATATCACCATCGAAGCGGACCTCTTTGAAGAAATCGCTCGTATCTATGGTTATGACCACTTGCCAACCAGCCTTCCAAAAGATGATGGTACAGCTGGTGAATTGACAGCCACACAAAAACTCCGCCGTCAAGTTCGTACTATTGCTGAAGGGGCAGGTTTGACAGAAATCATCACCTATGCTCTAACAACTCCTGAAAAAGCAGTTGAGTTCACAGCTCAACCAAGTAACCTTACTGAACTCATGTGGCCCATGACCGTGGATCGTTCAGTCCTCCGTCAAAATATGATTTCTGGTATCCTTGATACCGTTGCCTACAACGTGGCTCGTAAGAACAAAAACTTGGCCCTTTACGAGATTGGAAAAGTCTTTGAACAAACAGGTAATCCAAAAGAAGAACTTCCAAATGAAATCAACAGCTTTGCCTTTGCCTTGACAGGCTTGGTTGCTGAAAAAGATTTCCAAACAGCAGCAGTTCCAGTTGATTTCTTCTATGCTAAGGGAATCCTAGAAGCGCTCTTTACTCGCTTGGGACTTGCAGTGACTTATACAGCAACATCTGAAATCGCTAGCCTTCACCCAGGTCGTACAGCTATGATTTCACTCGGTGACCAAGTTCTTGGTTTCCTTGGCCAAGTGCATCCAGTCACTGCTAAGGCTTACGATATTCCAGAAACGTATGTGGCTGAGCTCAACCTTTCAGCCATTGAAGCTGCGCTTCAACCTGCTGCTCCATTTGTGGAAATCACCAAATTCCCAGCAGTCAGCCGTGACGTTGCCCTCCTTCTCAAGGCGGAAGTGACTCACCAAGAAGTTGTAGATGCTATCCAAGCTGCCGGTGTGAAACGTTTGACAGATATCAAACTCTTTGACGTCTTCTCAGGCGAAAAATTGGGACTCGGTATGAAGTCAATGGCTTATAGCTTGACCTTCCAAAATCCGGAAGACAGCTTAACGGACGAAGAAGTCGCACGCTATATGGAAAAAATCCAAGCGTCTCTCGAAGAAAAAGTCAATGCAGAAGTGCGTTAAACGATAGTATGATACAAATTCCCCCTCTAGTTTATGAACACTAGAGGGGTGATTTTATATAATACTCAATGAAAATCAAAAAGCAAACTAGGAAGCTAGCCGTAGGTTGCTCAAA
>NZ_VMMK01000045.1:0-13599 GCF_013277255.1 Streptococcus sp. 2154 | reverse complement strand
GACGAAGTCAGTAACCATATGTCTAAGGTAAGTCGACGCTGATGTGGTTTGAAGAGATTGTCGAAGAGTATAAAATAATTAAAATGTGATTTCTGTAAAAATACATCTATGATCAGAGTTTTGAAAACTTACAACGTCTAAATCTTTAACATAGTAGTGGTTTTTAGGCAATAAAATATGATCTATTGTTGCATTAAAAAGTTTTGGACTTTGGCTATTCCAAGTTCCTCTTTCAAAAGGTGGTAGTACATTTAATGCGTCCCTATGAGAGCTTATTTTTGCAAGTGCTCCATGACGCATAGTTGCATTAAAATCACCTGCAATAATAGCCTTTGGATATTTTGAAGCCAATTGATTATGAATGATGGTTAAGTCTTGCTTCCAGATTTCCATTAAACCTGGCAGAGGAGGAGCAGTATGCAAAGCAATGATATCTGGTATATTTTGTTTTCTCGAATGTAATACAATTGTCCCGAACCGTGTTGTATGGAAAGTTTTAGCTTCTGTATAGAAACCATAACTTTTCTTGACAATCACAGTCACAGGAGCTATTCCACTGTCAGTAGGTGGAGAAGTAAAAATATCATAGTTGGCTATAGAAAGTCCAACTTGATGAAACAATAGTTTGATTCTCTGGTTTTCTTGCTCACCTCTGATATTGGTAGCTAGTTCAGGGAATATAGCCATATCGGCATCAAAATGGCTAAAAATTCGCTCAATATGTTGTGCGTCTATTTGATTAGCGACGTTCCAAGTTACTAATTTTAAGGTTTTAGTCTTATTTGATGTGGAAGAAAGGGTTTTATCTGTTCCGAATAATAGTAATATGAGCGATAATAAGAGCAAAATGCCAGAGTAAAACCGTATTTGTTTATTTTTCTTGTAAAAAGATAGGGAAAAAAATACGAAACTTAAAATAGAAGCCATAGTTGCAGTAGCTAAGGGGAAGGCATAAATCTGTGCCAAGATAGGTCTGGTAGATAGCCAAATATTAAGATTAGAAGATGGAAAAAAAGAATAAGCTATGATAGGGATAGCAAAGAGAATGACAGAAAAGGCAGAGAGAAATATTTTAATCATTGTATGAGTACCTCGATTTGCAATGGTTGCTCGGAGCTAATGTGACTTTGTGACTTTACTCGATTGATATTCTTTTTATTGTCTTCCTTATAGATTAAGTACAACCCAAGTAAAAAAAAGTCCAATTTAAGATTGAAATGATTAAAAGTCACGGAGATGCAAGACAATTATACTACAAAAGGCAAACATTTGACAATCGATAGTCGTCGCTTAATCGAACGATGGAAAAAGGGAAAATCAAATAGAGAAATTGCCTCTCTACTTGGAAAAGCTCCTCAAACTATCCATACTGAAATCAAGCGTGGGACAGTCCGAAAATGTCTTGGAAAAGGGCGCTTCAAAGAGGTTTATTCTGCCGACTATGCTCAACAGTCTTATGAAAATAATCGCAAGCGCTCGGTCAAAAAATCAAGCTTGACCAAGGAACTAAAGGAAAAGATTCTCCACTATCATAACCAAAAATTTTCGCCTGAAATGATGGTGATGGCTAAAGGGGTTAACGTGGGAATTTCAACCATTTATTATTGGATTCATCGTGGAAAATTGGGGTTAAGCAAGCAGGATCTGCTTTACCCTAGAAAAGGAAAATCTGTTAAGAAACAAGTTAGTCCCAATTTTAAACCCGCTGATCAATCTATCGAATCATAATTCGCTCATTTTTTCAAAAAATACATAGATCTAAAAGAAAGAGGGGTAAGTGATGAAGAATAGTGCTATTGGGAGTAATTGGAAGGATGTCTATCTGAGCTCTTTAGCAAGGAGGAAATCCTTGAAAGTGATATGCGAGTAGCTATCATGAGCGAGTTGATTGAGGCTAGGTGTGAACAAAGAATCAGTCAGAAAAAGCTAGAAGAACTTAGTGGAGTAAGCCAGCCTGTCATAGCTAGGATGGAAACAGGCAAGACAAGCCCTCAGTTGGACACAGTCTTAAAAGTTCTAGCCAGTTTAGGAAAGACACTAGCAGTCGTCCCACTCGAACAGGAAAAGAGTTGATTAGAGTAGACTCATACTCAATGAAAATCAAAGAGCAAACTAGGAAATTAGCCGCAGGCTGTACTTGAGTACGGCAAGGCGACGTTGACGCGGTTTGAAGAGATTTTCGAAGAGTATTATAGTCTTTTCTAATAACAAGCCATAGTCACTTATAAGAATCACTAATAAGACGTTTGAACCGTCTAACTGGGATACAGCTTTAAAACAAGCTACACAAAGGATTTGAGGCATTTGTCTCAGGTCTTTTTCTTTTGTTTAAAACAGAGATATAGTTTCAAACTATATCAAAGCCTAATTTTTTACAATTATACAGATGATTCCTTTTCTGTTAAGATAGTTTCAACAACAAATTTTGGAGGACACATCATGTCAACTACAATCATCGGTTTCCCTCGTTTGGGCGAATTCCGCGAATTAAAATTTACAACTGAAAAATACTTTAGAAAAGAAATCTCAGAAGAAGAACTCCTTGCAGCAGCAAAAGACTTGCGTGCTAAACATTGGAACATTGTCAAAGAAAAAGGAATCACTGAAATCCCATCAAATGACTTTTCTCACTATGACAACTTCCTAGATGCAGCTTTCCTTTTCAACGTGGTGCCTGCATCCGTTCAAAACTTGGACTTGTCTGACCTTGAGCGCTACTTCGCTTTGGGTCGTGGTTACCAAGGAGAAAAAGGAGACGTTCGCGCCCTTCCAATGAAGAAATGGTTCAACACCAACTACCACTACATCGTTCCTAAATTTGAAAAAGACACTCAAGTCAAACTTGCAGGTCACAAAATCTTTGATGAGTTCCAAGAAGCAAAAGAACTTGGTCTCAACACTCGTCCTGTTCTTGTAGGTCCATTCACTTTCCTTCAATTGTCAGACTTTGAAGAAGGCGTGAAAGCAGAAGACTTCGTAGATAGCTTAGTGGCTGCTTACCAAGAAGTTTTTGCTAAATTGGCTGAACTTGGTGCGACTCGCATCCAATTGGATGAAGCGGCTCTTGTAAAAGACTTGACAGCTGAAGAAAAAGCTCTCTTCTTAAATCTCTACAACAAACTCTTGGCTGACAAAAAAGGTCTTGAAGTCTTGCTTCAAACTTACTTCGGTGATGTTCGTGACGTCTACGCTGACCTTGTGAACTTGCCAGTAGATGCTATCGGTCTTGACTTCGTTGAAGGTAAGAAAACTCTTGAATTGGTTAAAGGTGGCTTCCCAGCTGATAAGATTCTTTATGCAGGTATTGTCAATGGTAAAAACATCTGGCGCAACAACTACGAAAAGAGCTTGGCTGTTCTTGAACAAATCCCAGCTGAAAACATTGTCTTGACAAGCTCATGCTCACTTCTTCATGTGCCATTTACAACTGCTAATGAAGAATTTGAACCAGCAATCTTGAACCACTTTGCCTTTGCAGTTGAAAAATTGGATGAAATCCGTGACTTGGATGCTATCCGCAATGGTCAAGGTGAAGAAGCACTTGCAGCCAACAAAGAACTCTTTGCGACTGAGCGTGTTGGTGAAAATGCGGAACTTCGTGCGCGTATCGCTGGCTTGACAGACGCAGACTACACTCGTTTGCCAGCCTTTGCAGAACGTGAAGCTATCCAAGAAGAAGCTTTCAAACTTCCAGCTCTTCCAACAACAACTATCGGTTCATTCCCTCAAACTAAAGAAGTTCGTGCCAAACGTTTGGCTTACCGTAAAGGTGAATTGTCTCAAGAAGAGTACGACGCTTTCCTTGCTGAAACGATCGATGAATGGATCAAATGGCAAGAAGACATCGACTTTGATGTCCTTGTTCACGGTGAATTTGAGCGTAATGACATGGTTGAGTACTTCGGTCAAAACTTGTCAGGATACCTCTTCTCTAAAAATGGTTGGGTACAATCATACGGTATGCGTGGGGTTAAACCACCAATCATCTGGGGTGATGTCACTCGTCTTAACCCTATCACTGTTAAATGGTCTAGCTATGCACAAAGCCGTACAAACAAACCTGTTAAGGGTATGTTAACTGGACCTGTTACCATCCTTAACTGGTCATTCCCACGTGAAGACATCTCTATCAAGGATTCAACTCTTCAAATCGCCTTTGCTATCAAGGATGAAGTGCTTGACCTTGAAGCTGCTGGTGTGAAAATCATCCAAATCGACGAGGCTGCTCTTCGTGAGAAATTGCCGCTCCGTCGTAGCGACTGGTACGAAGACTACCTTGACTGGGCAATTCCTGCCTTCCGCTTGGTACACTCAACAGTAGCGCCAGACACACAAATCCACACTCACATGTGTTACTCAGAATTTACAGATATCATCCCAGCTATCGACAACATGGATGCAGACGTTATTTCCTTTGAAGCTAGTCGTTCAAACCTTGAAATCTTGGACGAACTCAAAGCGAAAAACTTCCAAACAGAAGTGGGACCTGGGGTTTACGATATCCACTCACCTCGTGTGCCGAACGAAGGCGAAATCGACCATACAATCGAAGCTATCCTTGCTAAAGTGCCAAGCAAGAAAGTTTGGATCAACCCTGACTGTGGTTTGAAAACACGTGGTATTCCAGAAACAAAAGAAAGCTTGATTCGCCTTGTTGAAGCAGCTAAAGCTGCGCGTGAGAAATTGTAAGATTGGATTTCTTGCTTGACACTGTCTGATCAAGAAGATGCTTAGCCTAGTTAGGTTAGCAATAATGAAATCAAAAAGAAAAGGATATTGACTATGTCACGCCAAACACCGTCACTCTCATTTGAAGTGTTCCCTCCAAACCCAGCCGTGGGTAATGGTAACATTATTTCAGCCTTGCAGGATATGCAGGAGTTGGCTCCCCATTTTATCAGTGTAACTGCCAGCAATAATAAATTTAATATCAAGGAAACGACGGTTCGTTTGGCTGATTTTATCCAAAATGACTTGGCGATTCCGACCATTGCTCACTTGCCAGCCATCTATTTGACTAAGGACAAGGTTGCTGAAACCATTGCTGACTTGGACAAGGTTGGAGTGCAGAAAATCTTGGCTCTTCGTGGGGATATTATTCCAGACGTGGAACCACAAAAGGATTTCCGCTATGCAACCGACTTGATTGAGTTCATCAAGGAACAAGCCCCTCACTTTGATATTGTTGGTGCTTGTTATCCAGAAGGCCATCCAGATTCACCAAATCAGATTTCAGATATTCAAAATCTTAAGAAGAAAGTAGATGCAGGTTGTTCGAGCCTCGTAACTCAGCTTTTCTTTGACAATGAGCGTTTCTATGATTTTCAAGACAAGTGCATCTTGGCTGGGATTGATGTTCCCATTCATGCAGGAATTATGCCAATTCTGAATCGAAATCAGGCTCTCCGCCTCTTGAAGACTTGTGAGAATATCCATCTTCCACGCAAATTTAAAGCCATCTTAGACAAGTATGAGCATGACCCTGAGTCGCTCAGAGCAGCAGGACTTGCCTATGCGGTGGACCAAATCGTGGACTTGGTAACTCAGGATGTTGCAGGTGTGCATCTCTACACTATGAACAATGCTGAAACAGCAAAATACATCCATCAAGCAACCCATGCCTTGTTTAATCATCAGTCTCTAGGATAATAAAAAGAAAACCATTCTTCTCAAGTGAGGGGAATGGTTCCTTTTTAATGGTAAAGACCGCACTTTTTAAGAAAAATATGATAAAATAGACTCTGTACGTACTTGATACAAAGATGAGGGTATTTAGGTTTTAGAAGTTTGTTTAAAGTTGATTATTTTTTAAGCAAAATCTGATAATGTGTGTCTCAAAAAACACGAACGGAGTGAGTATTTAAAAGATATTTCACGCTATCGTGGTATCTTAGATGATAACAATATTATTATCTAAGGCAGGATTTTTGAGAGTAAAATAGTTCGGGAAACTATTTTAGCCTGAGCATAGAAATAAAAAGGCGAAGTAATTAAAAATTACCATTGAAATTCCGTTGGATTTCTAAAATCATCCACTGGATAATTTTAGCTCCCGTCCGCACTATTCCAGGGAAATATCAAAAAGATACTTAATTGAATTTTGGCCTCATTCCTTAGGAAAAAAGATAAGCTTCCTAGCACTCATCGAGTGCGGCGTCACCTTCCTATTTTTCTACAGAAATGTTCGGCAAGCCAAACCGTCCAAAATATCTTGTGTAATTGAACACGCCTACAACTCTGTGGAAAAAGATAAATCTACCTAGGAGCATTCGCTCCGTCGTTCGATTTCCTATTTTCCTTTGAGTTGCTTAACGGCTTAGTATCTTGAGTAATTGAACCCGGCCGAAAAGCTGTGTAAAAAAGATAAACTGTTTTGTCTTCATCGAAGACTTCGTCAGTTTCCTATTTTTACTTTGCTTTTGACGTCCTTGGTATCTTGAGTAATTGAACCCGTCCGAAAAGCTATGTAAAAAAGATAAACTGTCTTGTCTTCATCGAAGACTTCGTCAGTTTCCTATTTTCACTTTGCTTTTGACGTCCTTGGTATCTTGAGTAATTGAACACGGGCTAAATCCCTAGTGAAAAAGATAGATTTCCTGGTGCGCATCGCACACTGCGTCAATCTCCTATTTTCATACGGGATTCTTCACGCCCTTAGTATCTTGATCTTTGTAGGCAAGGCGTATAATTTTATCAATCCAAAGGGGATTAAAATGACAAAACAAGTGTTTCAAACGACTTTTGCGGGTCGTGAGTTGATCGTAGAGACTGGTCAGGTTGCTAAGCAGGCAAATGGCTCTGTTGTTGTACGTTACGGTGAGTCAACTGTCTTGACTGCTGCCGTTATGTCTAAGAAAATGGCAACTGGAGATTTCTTCCCTCTTCAAGTCAACTACGAAGAAAAAATGTATGCAGCTGGGAAGTTTCCTGGTGGCTTTATGAAACGTGAAGGACGTCCTTCAACAGATGCGACCTTGACAGCGCGTTTGATTGACCGCCCAATCCGTCCTATGTTTGCGGAAGGTTTCCGTAATGAAGTACAAGTGGTTAACACTGTGCTTTCTTATGATGAAAATGCTTCTGCACCAATGGCTGCTATGTTTGGTTCATCCTTGGCGCTTTCTATCTCAGATATTCCATTTGACGGACCAATCGCTGGGGTACAAGTGGGCTATGTGGATGGTCAAATCATCATCAACCCAAGCCAAGAACAAGCAGAGCAATCGCTTCTTGAATTAACAGTAGCAGGTACCAAGCACGCCATCAACATGGTAGAGTCTGGTGCTAAAGAATTGTCAGAAGAAATCATGTTGGAAGCTCTTCTTAAAGGGCATGAAGCAGTCAAAGAATTGATTGCCTTCCAAGAAGAAATCGTTGCAGCTGTTGGTAAAGAAAAAGCAGAAGTAGAATTGCTTCATGTGGACGCTGAATTGCAGGCTGAAATTATCGCAGCCTACAACAGTGACCTCCAAAAAGCGGTCCAAGTAGAAGAAAAATTGGCTCGTGAAGCTGCAACTCAAGCAGTTAAAGACCAAGTGACTGCCGTTTACGAAGAAAAATATACAGACCATGAAGAATTTGACCGTATCATGCGTGATGTGGCTGAAATCTTGGAACAAATGGAACACGCTGAGGTGCGCCGTTTGATCACAGAAGATAAGGTACGTCCTGACGGTCGTAAGGTTGATGAAATCCGTCCTTTGGATGCGGTTGTTGACTTCCTTCCTCGTGTGCACGGTTCAGGTCTCTTCACTCGTGGACAAACTCAAGCTCTTTCAGTCTTGACATTGGCTCCGATGGGTGAAACTCAAATCATTGATGGTTTGGATCCAGAGTACAAGAAACGCTTTATGCACCACTATAACTTCCCTCAATATTCTGTAGGGGAAACAGGTCGTTACGGTGCGCCAGGTCGTCGTGAAATCGGTCACGGTGCTCTCGGTGAACGTGCTCTTGCTCAAGTCTTGCCAAGCTTGGAAGAATTCCCATACGCTATCCGCCTAGTAGCAGAAGTCTTGGAATCAAACGGTTCTTCATCTCAAGCCTCTATCTGTGCGGGTACTCTTGCCCTTATGGCTGGTGGTGTGCCAATCAAGGCGCCAGTAGCAGGGATTGCCATGGGACTTATCTCAGATGGAAATAACTACACAGTCTTGACAGATATCCAAGGTTTGGAAGATCACTTTGGAGACATGGACTTCAAGGTTGCCGGAACTCGTGACGGGATTACAGCCCTTCAAATGGATATTAAGATTCAAGGGATTACTGCAGAAATCTTGACTGAGGCCCTTGCTCAAGCCAAGAAAGCGCGTTTTGAAATCCTTGATGTCATTGAAGCAACCATTCCAGAAGTTCGTCCAGAATTGGCTCCAACTGCTCCGAAAATTGATACCATCAAGATTGATGTGGACAAGATTAAGATTGTCATCGGTAAGGGTGGAGAAACCATCGACAAGATTATCGCTGAAACAGGCGTTAAGATTGACATCGACGAAGAAGGTAACGTATCTATCTACTCTAGCGACCAAGATGCCATCAATCGTGCCAAAGAAATTATTGCTGGTTTGGTTCGTGAAGCTAAGGTGGACGAAGTTTACCGTGCTAAAGTCGTTCGTATCGAGAAATTTGGTGCCTTTGTTAACCTCTTTGATAAGACAGATGCTCTTGTTCATATCTCGGAGATGGCTTGGACTCGTACCAATCGTGTAGAGGATTTGGTAGAAATCGGGGATGAAGTTGATGTTAAGGTTATCAAGATTGATGAAAAAGGCCGTATCGATGCCTCTATGAAGGCTCTTCTACCTCGTCCGCCAAAACCTGAGCATGATGAAAAAGGTGAAAAGTCTGAGCGCCCTCACCGCCCACGTCATCACAAGGATCACAAACCTAAGAAAGAATTTACAGAAATACCAAAAGATTCAGAGTAAGAAAAGGAGAAATGTATGGGGTGGTGGCGCGAAACCATTGATATCGTAAAAGAAAATGATCCAGCGGCCCGCACCACTTTGGAGGTTTTGCTGACTTATCCAGGTGTCAAGGCCTTGGCGGCCCACCGTCTCTCGCATTTTCTCTGGAAGTACGACTTCAAACTCCTGGCTCGTATGCACAGTCAGTTCTGGCGCTTTTGGACTCAGATTGAGATTCATCCAGGTGCCCAGATTGATTCAGGTGTCTTTATCGACCACGGTTCAGGCTTGGTGATTGGAGAAACAGCGATCGTTGAAAAAGGCGTTCTTCTTTATCACGGGGTGACTCTTGGTGGAACTGGTAAGGATGTTGGAAAACGCCATCCGACCGTTCGAAAGGGAGCTCTCATATCGGCTCATGCCCAAGTCATCGGACCAGTGGAAATCGGTGAAAATGCCAAGGTTGGTGCAGCAGCAGTTGTCGTGGCAGATGTACCTAGTGATGTGACGGTTGTCGGTATTCCGGCTAAGATTGTCCGCCTTCATGGTAAGAAGGATGAGCCTGTCATTCACGAAGTCGAAGAAAAACGAGAGTATTATGTTAATAAACTCGAGCAGGCTAAAGAAGCCAGTCATAGATCGTCTGGTTTGTAGAGGATACCTATATGATTCAAGCAAGAAACAAGTTAAGCCAAGAGGAGTTATCTGAGGCGAAAAAACTAATTAACTGTTGCCAAAACTATGACGGTACCTATCGTGATCCCTATCTCTCTAACATGCTTAATTTTGACCTAAACATGCCCGCCTTTTTCCTTTATTATGAAAAAGGCGAACTTGTTGGTCTCTTAACTGTTTATGCAGATGATCAAGATGTGGAAGTGACGATACTGGTTCATCCAGATCATCGCCGTCAGGGAATTGCGCGTGCTTTGTTTACGAGTTTTGAGAAAGAAACAGCTTCTTTCTCTATTTGTTCAGTCACTTTTCAGACAGAGCGTATTTTTCTAGAGCGTCATCCTGATTTTGTCAGTAACTGGGGATTGGTCGAGGATGAAGAGACAGAAACCTGGTTAGGTAAGGATAGAAGACCATATCAGTTAGCAAAACTTTCTAATCTTGAAGTTTTGTTAGCAGATAGTTCGTATCAGGAGCAAATTAGCCAGTTAAAATTTCAGGCATTTTCAGAGGAACATGAATCTAGAGAAGTTGTGGATAGATATGTCGCTGAAGCTCTGAAGGATCCAGAAAGTCGCTTATATATTTTGTTAAAAGACAGTCAGGTTATTGGAACTTGCACGGTAGATTTATCGACTAATACGAATTACTTCTACGGTTTAGCAATATTGGAACCTGAACGTGGGAAAGGCTATGGAAGCTACTTAGCAAAATCCCTCGTCAACCAACTAATTGAGCAAAATGACAAGGAATTTCAGATTGCAGTGGAAGATAGCAATGTAGGTGCCAAACGTTTGTATGAAAAAATTGGCTTTGTCAAACAGACTCAGGTGGTTTATCTGAATGAGAAAGGAGCAAGGGATTCCGAAGTGTAGAGATATTCGGACTGAAATTCAATTGAACTCTTAGTGATGAAACTAAGTGTTCTTTGATTTTGGCTTTCCTGATTATGATTTATGATTAAAATCTACGACACCATGTCTCGTGATTTGCGAGAATTTGTCCCAATCGAGGACGGCAAAGTCAAGATGTATGTTTGTGGACCAACCGTCTACAACTATATCCACGTGGGGAATGCCCGTTCAACGGTGACTTTTGATACCATTCGTCGCTATTTTGAGTACCGTGGGTATAAGGTTGCCTATATTTCCAATTTTACAGATGTGGATGATAAGATAATCAACCGTGCCAAGGAAGAAGGCATCACGCCTCAGGAGGTTGCGGACAAGTACATCGCTGCCTTTCGTGAGGATGTGACGGCCTTGGGCGTGAAACCTGCGACTCGCCATCCGCGTGTAGTGGAGTTTATGGCAGACATCATCCGTTTTGTGGAAGACTTGATTGAGAAAGGCTTTGCCTATGAGAGTCAAGGGGATGTCTATTTCCGTGTAGAAAAATCTCACAATTACGCCAAATTGGCTAATAAAACCTTGGAAGATTTGGAGCTAGGTGCTTCAGGTCGTACCGATGAAGAAACGGCTCGTAAGGAAAATCCTGTGGACTTTGCATTATGGAAATCTTCCAAACCAGGTGAGATTTCTTGGGATAGTCCTTGGGGACCTGGACGTCCGGGTTGGCATATCGAGTGTTCAGTCATGTCGACAGAGATTTTGGGCGATACCATTGATATCCACGGTGGTGGAGCTGACCTAGAGTTTCCACACCACACCAATGAAATTGCCCAGTCTGAAGCTAAAACAGGCAAGACTTTTGCTAACTACTGGATGCACAATGGCTTTGTCAATATCGACAATGTCAAAATGTCTAAGTCCTTGGGTAACTTCATTACGGTACACGATGCCCTTAAAACTCTTGATGGGCAAGTACTTCGTTTCTTCTTTGCGACCCAGCACTACCGTAAGCCTATCAACTTTACGGAAAAGGCAGTGCGCGATGCCGAGACCAATCTCAAGTATCTGAAGAATACTTATGAGCAACCATTTACAGGAAACGTGGATGCCCAAGAGTTACAAAACTTTAAAGATAAGTTTGTAGCAGCTATGGATGAAGATTTTAATGCTGCCAACGGTATCACAGTTGTCTTTGAAATGGCCAAATGGATCAACTCAGGGAACTATGATGCAAGTGTCAAGCAAGCTCTTGCAGATATGTTAGAAATTTTTGGAATTGTCTTTGTTGAGGAAGCTTTGGATGCAGAGATTGAAGACTTGATTCAAAAACGCCAAGAGGCGCGTGCCAATCGTGACTTTGCGACAGCAGACCAAATCCGTGATCAATTGGCTGCTCAGGGAATTAAGCTCCTTGACACCAAGGATGGAGTGAGGTGGACACGTGATTGATGTCAATCTCATTAATGGGATTGCGCTAGCCTTTGAAGGAGATGCGGTTTATTCCATGTATATTCGTCGTCACCTCATACTCAAAGGCATGACCAAACCCAATAAACTCCATCAAGAAGCGACCAAGTATGTGTCGGCCAAAGCTCAGGCTCGCCTGATTTCCCTCATGTTAGAGGAGCAAGTCCTAACGGAAAGAGAAAAAGAAATCTACAAACGTGGCCGCAATACCAATAGCCACACAAAGGCTAAAAATGCCGATGTGGTGACTTACCGCATGTCCACAGGTTTTGAAGCTGTGATGGGCTATCTCCATATGACTGAAAATTTGGAACGTCTTGAGAGCTTGATTTGGTGGTGCATCCAAAAAGTGGAGGGCTAGGACATGATGACAAAAGAACTACAAGACTGGTTTCCTGAGGCTCAGATTTCAGACCAACCAGTAGAGAAAGAAGGCTATCTCACTCTCCCTTTAGCTTCTCAGCAGTGGATTTTGCTGGAGAAAGCTGGGCTCAGTGAGCGTGAAAAGCAGTTGATTTCCCTTTTGACCCAGCAGGAGCAGGCTCGTTCGCTCAATCCTTGGTATTCCTATCTGATTGAGGGGAAGGGTCAGGCACCGCAAACTTTTAAAAAGATTCAGTTGGTGTATTGCCATCTTTCCTATTTTCAGCAGGAAAATCTGGCTTCTTGGCTAGATATGATGCGGACTCTTTTTCCGAATTGTCAGACGGTGCTTCAGGTCGGAGCTCAGGATTATGTTTTCGTGCTGCAACAAGATAAGTACACCTCTGTACGTTCAATCTTATCTGATACGATTGAAGCGGTTGAGTATGACTTTGGACTTCGTCTCTCTATCATGTTAGGCCAGGTTTGGTCTCAGGCAAGACATCAAGCCCTATCAGACTTGATTAAAGCAGAGAGAGATTTGTTTAAGACTTGGTGGCGTCAGGGTCACCAAGGTGTTCATACTTTTTCACAGCTCTATCTTTGGAGTATGGGAGAAAGGCTCGTGGACTTGAAGCCAATCAAGGAATGTCTACACCAGATGATTTTGGACCAGGATCAGATTCAGGAAATCATTCTCTCCCTTTGGGAAAATAGTGCTGTCCTAACAAAAACAGCCCAGCAACTCTATCTGCACCGCAATTCTCTCCAATACAAAATTGATAAATGGGAAGAATTGACAGGGCTTCAGTTGAAAGAGTTGACCGACTTGACCTTGTGTTATCAATTGATTTTAGGTTCTTTGTCAACTATAGTTGGTTTGTAAAGAAGTTAATATTTGGAGAAGAGGATTGCCATCTTCTCCATTTTTATGTGCAGAGTTATAGTGGATTGAGGCTGTCAATCGAAAGTGATGATGTCCCAAAAAAATGGTGAGATTGAGGGCAATTATTTTGCTTTCATCAGGGATTGCATGTTTTGGTTTTCGATTTCTGTTTCCGTGTCTGAAGGCTTCTTTTCCTTTCTGTTGATAGGCTAGTAGCAGACGATTGCTTTGTCTTTCAGAAAGATTCAGTTCGACACAGGCTCGATTCTTTGTTTTCTTTCCTTGGTCTATAGCTTTTATCACAAGATATTTTTTCGTTTCATTCATATTCAGTTGGATACTTTTCATACGACTATTTTATCAAATGGGACATTTTCACGTTCGATTTACTAAAGACATTATCACATTCGAATTACAAAACCTAAAAAATCAAATGTTTTTCCTTGCAAAA
>NZ_VMMK01000044.1:0-18716 GCF_013277255.1 Streptococcus sp. 2154 | reverse complement strand
TTTTTCAAATTCCTCCAAACAGTTGTTTTATTGCAATCTAGCAGATCCATGATTTCCTTATAACTCTTTTCTTTTGAGCGAAAATAAATAATCTGTAGACGTTTGTGATATTTGGCGTACGATGAATCTCTTAGGAGTTGTTCAATTTTTTGTGTTTCTTCGTTTGTAAGTTTCATAACTACTATTATAAGATGTTTTTTGATTTTAGGATAGTATTACTTAATCTTCTTGATACTTTGACTAAGAATAAATCCTACAATCATCCCTACCATATTTTGCATGAAATTTGGTAAAATTTCTGGTAGGGCTGCTGCCCAGCCATTCATCAATGTAGAACCCAAGGCGTAACCCCCTACCATGGCAATCGTTGCTAAGATAAGGCCTAACCACTGAGTTTTTCCTTTAAATCCTGCGAAAAATCCCTGCAAGCCATGGTTGACCAAGCTAAAGAACATCCACTGAGGATAGCCTGATAAGAGGTCAATCAAGAAACCTGCTAGTCCTCCGACTACAGCTCCTTCACGACTACCAAAGTAAAAGGCCGCAAAGAAAACACCCGCATCTAAAAGAGTTAGAATACCTGTCGGTGTTGGAATTTTTAAGAAATAGCCTAGAACCACAGAAAGGGCGGTTAAGAGGGATACAAGGGCGATTTTAGTTGTTTTGGTTTGCTTCATATTGTCTTACTCCATACTGATCTGCCTGTGCAATGGCACGGTAAACGAAAGCCTTTGAGCTTTCTACTGCTGGTAAAAGTTCATCACCTTTGACTAGATGACTGGCAATGCTGGAAGCAAAGGTACAACCTGCACCAGCATTTTGCCCTTGAATGACAGGATTTTCTAGAACTGTAAAGTTTTGTCCATCATAAAAGACATCCACAGCCTTGTCCTGACTAAGGCGATTGCCTCCCTTGATAATGACTGCTGGCGCTCCTAAGTCATGCAATTTCTGAGCTGCAGTTTTCATGTCTTCCAAGGTTTTAATTTCCTGACCAGCTAGTAATTCTGCTTCAGGAAGATTAGGCGTAATCACACTGACATGAGGGAAAAAGCGAATCAACTCTTGGCAGAGTTCACTGACAGCTACATCATGCGTTTCCTTACAGACCAAGACAGGATCCAAAACCACAGGCACTCCTGGACGTTGCTTGATAAAGTCCAAAGCCTTCTCAGCCACACTGACAGTTGGTAGAAGACCAATCTTAATCCCTGCAAATTCTACATCACGCAAGCTATCTAATTCATGTTGAAAAATGGTATCGTCAGTTGGAAAGACTTCAAAGCCCTTTTCCGTCAAGGCTGTCAAACAAGTCACTGCTACAAAGCCATGCAAGCCGTTCAAGGTATAGGTAGCCAAATCAGCTGACAAACCACCACCACTAAAAATATCATTCCCAGAAAGTGCTAAAATACGATTATTCTTCATAACGAATCTCCTTTAAATATAAACCATTTGGTGCTGCAGTGGGACCTGCAAGCTGCCTGTCCTTTTTCTCCAAGATGAGGTCAATCTGCTCTACTGGCATACGCTTGTTGCCGATTTTGAGCAGTGTCCCCACCATATTGCGAATCTGTTTATACAAGAAACCATTTCCTGAAAAGGTAAAAGTCAAAAACTGGCCTGTCTCATCAACCCTAAGACTGGCTTCTGTAATAGTGCGAACCTTATCCTCTACACTAGTCCCAGAGGCTGTAAAGCCAGTGAAATCATGGGTTCCTTCTAGCTTTTTGACGGCCTCCTGCATCCTCTCCACATCAAGTGGGTAAGGGAAGTGGGTGGCATAGTGACGGCGCATGGGATTTTTGGGACGTCCTCTATCCACGATAAACTCATAGGTCTTGCTATGCTTGGCATAACGGCAATGAAAATCATCTGCCACAAGCTCAATCGAAATCACATCAATATCTTCAGGAGACTGGGTATCCAAGGCAAAACGGAGTTTCTCCTCATCCATCTGATAGGGCAAGTCAAAATGAAGCACCTGTCCCAGAGCATGAACCCCACTATCTGTCCTACCAGCACCGTGAACAGTAATAGCTTGCCCTTTATTTAACCTGGTCAAGGTTTTTTCAATTTCTTCCTGAACGCTACGCGCATGAGGCTGGCGCTGAAAGCCAGCAAAGGCATAACCATCATAGGAAATAGTTGCTTTATATCTCGTCATAACCTCTATTTTATCAAGAAATTAGTCTGTAAACAAGGACCTAAAACAAATATTGTATGGGTATAAAAATCTCATACTATTCGAAAATCTCTTCAAACCACGTCAGTTTCCATCTGCAACCTCAAAACACTATTTTGAGCAACCTGCGGCTAGCTTTCTATAGTAGATTGAAATAAGATATGAATAACTCTATTAGGAAAGTCAAATTAATTTCTAGAAATGTTTTAGCAGCTACAGCGTACTATTCCAAACTCAATCAACTATAGTTTGCTCTTTGATTTTCATTGAGTATCAAAAGAAAAACTTAGGAATCAATCCTAAGCTCTCTTTTGAAATAGGTACATGACAAAGATAGAGGTTACAATCAACCAACCTCCTAAGATGGCAAAGACCAGCATCCCATTGTGCGTTAGTAACCCTATTGCACCTAGAATGAATGGGGTCGTAAAAGCTCCGAAACTACAGCCTAAAACTGCAAATGAAGTTGCTTGATTGAGGAGTTTAGCTGGAATTCGTTCAGAGACAAGTTGAAAGACCGTCGTCAAGACTACACTATAGGCAAATCCAGCCAGAACACTTCCTGCTACTACCACCCACAAGGATGGAGACAAGGCAATCACGATTTGCCCCAAGCCAAATGTAATACCAGACCAGAGGAGCAGTTTCTCTTTAAAGATAGAAATCAAGAAAGAAAAACTCACTCCAGCCACAATCCCGATTAACTGCATGAGACTAAGAACAAAACTAGATAACTGGGCATCCCCCAATCCTCTTTCCACCATCAAACTTGGAATACGGATGGTAATAGCTGTATTGGTACAAACTACAGCTGCCGCTTCGATAGCTAGGGTAAAAATCAAGCCTTTCATTTCTCGAGTTAAACGACTTGCTTCCTTCGCTCTTTTCTTGACTTCTTTCTTTGATTTTCCATAAGGGACAAAGAGCAGATAAAGGGGCAGCACCAAAAATCCAGCACTATAGGCTAGAAAGATAGCTGTCCAACCAAAGGCCAACAACTGACCGACGGCCAAGGTAATGAGAGAAGCTCCAACGACCTCTGCAGAAGCGCGTAGCCCTAACATCTGAATTCGCCTTTTTCCTTGATAGCGTTCACTGATAATAGAAATGGCCTTGGCATTGATCATCCCAACACCTAAACCAAAAAGAAGCCGTGTCCCAAAGACAAAGGGATAGGCTTGGTACCAGAAGGGAGCTGTACCGCTCAATGATAAAATCAGCAAGCCCAAACTAATCTGTAAGCGCTCAGGAAATATTTTTTCTAAGAAACCATTTAGCAGTAACATCATCATGATTCCAAAGGAAGGCAAGCTCACCAAGAGCTCAATTTGTTCCTTAGAATAACCCTGATAATAGTCAAACATGGCTGGTAGGGCACTCGAAATGGAAAAGGAGGCAATCAAAACGAGGGAGAGAGCCAAAATGCTGGCCCGTTCTAAAAATTGTTTCATGAAATCTCTTTCTATATTTCTCTTAATCTTCTACTTTTTTGATAGTTATCAAAAAAGCAAGAAAAGAAGAAGCCTCATTGGTACACAGACTCCTTCTCAAACTCGAAAATGAATCCCTTGTGTCTTATACTCAATGAAAATCAAAGAGCAAACTAGGAAGCTAGCCGCAGGCTGCTCAAAACAGTGTGTTGAGGTTGCAGATGGAAACTGACGTAGTTTGAAGAGATTTTCGAAGAGTATTAGAATGACTTTCTCTTGATTTGCTTAATAAAGTAGAAGATAAATCCTGCTACCATATAGGCAACAAAGATAATCAGACACCACTTGAATACGACATCCCAACCCTTGTTCACATTTAAAAAGAAGTAAGGGAAAGGATTATCCTTGGCATTTGGAATATTGAGTTTTAGAACCAAGCCATTAAAAAGAGCAAACATCATATACAGCAAGGGTAAAATGGTCCACACTGCTGGATCCCAAATCTTATATTGACCCTGTTTGTCAAAAAAGAGGGTATCCGCTAAAAACCAGATGGGAACGATATAGTGGCAAAGGAAATTTTCTAGGGTATAGAAATTAGTCGCAATGGGCGCCAAGAGGAAATGGTAAATCACACAGGTAATCATGATACTCATGGTGACCCCACCTTTTAAGCGCAAGAGACTTGGCCTTTGCCAATTTTCACCTACACGGCTCATAACCTTTAGAAGATAAAGGGTAAAAATAGTTACCAAGAGGTTGGACAGAACCGTGTAATAGAGAAGCATCCCAAAACCACCATGCTTAGTAATTTCAAGATAAACTCCCGTAAAAGCCGCTAGAAACAAGAAGATACGGCTATAAAATACAAGTTTATAGTGTTTTGACATGCTTAAATCTTCCTCACAAACTCTGATTTGAGTTTCATGGCACCAAAACCATCAATCTTACAGTCGATATTGTGGTCGCCTTCTACGATGCGGATATTTTTCACGCGCGTCCCTTGTTTCAAATCTTTTGGCGCACCTTTTACTTTCAAGTCCTTGATGAGAGTTACTGTATCACCATCAGCCAATTTATTTCCGTTGGCATCGATAGCGACAAGACCTTCTTCTGCTTCTGCAACTTCAGCAGGATTCCACTCATGAGCACACTCTGGGCAAACCAGTAGGGCACCGTCTTCGTAGACATACTCTGAGTTACATTTTGGACAATTTGGTAAATTGTTCATAGTTTCTCCTTATCATCATTCACTATTCTTTGAAAATCAAAATTTCTCGAACAGCAACTATTATACCCTAAAATCAGCATTTTGACAAATTTAGAAAAAAACCGATATCCATCTATCGGCTTTTCTACATTTACATTCTTTTTTCAGCTTCTGATTTGATTTTTTCAACTACTTCTTGAATGTTCAAGCCAGTTGTATCAAGATAGACAGCGTCCTCTGCTTGTTTAAGAGGAGAAGTCTCCCGATGACTATCCTTGTAGTCACGCGCAGCAATTTCCTTTTTTAGGGTTTCAAGGTCTGTTTCAATTCCCTTGGCAATATTTTCCTTGTAACGGCGCCCTGCTCTCTCATCAACAGAAGCTACTAGGAAAATTTTCAATTCTGCTTGTGGCAATACAACAGTTCCAATATCGCGACCATCCATGACAATCCCACCTTGCTGGGCAATTTCTTGTTGGAGAGAAACTAGTTTCTCACGCACTTGAGGAATTGCTGCAATAGCAGAAACATGATTGGTCACTTCATTTTCACGGATAGGATGGGTAATATCCACATCTCCTACAAAAACAAGCTGGTCTCCAGTTTCTGAACGTCCAAAGCTGATTGGATGCTGGTCCAACAAGGTTAGAAGGGCTTCGACTTCTTCAACTCCTAATTGGTTCTTAAGAGCCATATAGGTCGCTGCACGATACATAGCTCCTGTATCAAGGTAGGTGAATCCAAAATCCTTAGCAATAATCTTTGCGACCGTACTCTTACCGCTGGAAGCAGGACCATCAATAGCAATTTGAATTGTTTTCATATCGGCTCCTATTTTATTTTTATAACATCACCTGGATTAGCAAACCAAGATCCTGTAGCCATGTGCCCAGGATTCAAGGCCTCTAACTGAGCAATGGAGATTCCTGCACGAGCGGCAATAGCTGCTTCCCCTTCTCCTGCGAGAACTTTAATCGTTCCTTCAGGATTAGCAGCTTCTTCTGAACTACTAGAAGTAGATTCTGGCTCTGAACTCTGCTCAGGCTGAGAACTGCTTGAAGATGAGATTTGTACTACACTTGCATCAGAATCATGAAAGTCTTTTAAGGCTGCTGTGCGATTACTCCCCCCCGATGATAGATAGATGAGAACGATGACCATCACCACCACAATTACAAAGAAAATACTAGCTAGGATCGTCAAAATACGATTAGCCATCCTATCAGCCCCTCCGTGGTTTCGATGCCGACGCTCTGCTCTTGCTTCTTCTTGATCATAAATATCTTCTTGCCACGGTTCTTTTGCCATACCTTACTCCTTGTTTTTTTTTACTTTTCTTATTACAATATAAATATGAACATGAAAATCACACTTATACCTGAACGATGCATCGCCTGTGGGCTTTGCCAAACTTATTCTGACTTATTTGATTACCACGATAATGGAATCGTGCGTTTTTACGATAATCCTGACCAACTGGAAAAAGAAATTTCTCCTAGTCAGGATGTCTTAGAGGCTGTTAGAAACTGTCCGACACGTGCCTTGATTAAAGATCAACACTAATCTCTCATAGTAAATTGACAAGAACGTTTCACTCTTTCTAGTTTAGCATATTTCCATGTAAAATTATAGTCTTTTCACTTTATTTTTTTCTGTAAAATCAGGAAGATCACTTTTTTCTTTAACGAGATAAAGTGGTCTTTTTTTAGTCTCCAGATAAATCTTACTGCAACTTATAATCTAAATTCCTCAATGAGAATAGACTTCTACCATTCTATTTCCTTTACCCTTTTTACAAATTCATTCCACTCTCGTCTACAATCTTTAGATAGGCATATATCCGTATAATTGAACGATAAATCTTTAATATTCTTCCACCAATCAAAAGAATTTCCCGCTTCTTCTGTTTCTATTCTTTTGTTAACTACTTCAACAATTGTATTATCTATCTCTTCCTTGTCATCTAAACTTAGAAATCTCCATTCAATTCCATTTGTATAAATTACTTTTTTATACCATAAAAGGTCTCCAATAAGTTGTCCCATCTCTCCAGTTATATGTTCAAAACTGTTCGATATGGTTGATTTGATTTTTTCCTCTGTAATTAAACTATAATTTAAATTCTTAACTTCCACGCATCCTCGAAGTTCCTTCCATTCTTCAATTTTTATACTTTTCCTAGATTTGTTTTCATAAGTCTTATCTAAAATAACTATATCAGGAAAATTACTTAGACCATAATAAATTTGTCCCAAACCCCTTCTTTGTCTTCCGAAGACATATCTTTTTGATAAACTATCTTTTAAAGTTGGCTTAATTATATCAGCAACTAAAGGATACAGTTCAACCTCTACATAATTTTGTTTCTTTATTAGCCCGATTTCTTCAGTATAATCCTCTTTACTTAGCATAAAATAACCCTCCTGAATGTTTTATTTATTAAGTTATCGTCTTTGCAGTAAATTTATTCCACATAGTTCATTTATATCATGTCAAATCCCTAATTTTTTTAAAAATCACTCAAGTTCCAGACCAAAAGAATTATAATTACAAAAAAGTGACTGCCCCAGATAATTCCTACTTTTTCATGATCTATGATAACTTTTTTCTTTGATAAGATAAAGTGGTCTTTTTTTAGTCTCCAAATAAATCTTACTGATATATTTACCGAGAATCCCAATAGTCAAGAGTTGAATGCCTCCAAGAAAGAGAATAACAGCCATCAGAGAGGTCCAACCAGATGTCGGATTGCCCAAGATAAGGGTCCGAAACACCACAAAAACAGTCATCACAAAAGAAATAAAACAAGATAGGAGTCCCGCCACAAAGGCGATAATCAGGGGAAAATCTGAAAAATTAACAATCCCTTCAATGGAGTAGAAAAAAAGTTGCCTCAAACTCCAACTGGTCTTGCCAGCCTGCCTTTCGACATTTGGATAGTCCAAATAGTAGGTTTTGAAACCCACCCAGGCGAAGAGCCCCTTTGAAAAACGATTGGACTCGGTCAAGCTTAAAATGGCATCGACTACAGACCGTCTCATCATGCGAAAATCACGGACACCTGATGGCAGGGCTACTGGACTAATTTTTTGCATAAGGCGGTAAAAGAGATTAGCACAAAAACTGCGAAAGAAGGGTTCTCCCTCCCGACTAGTTCTCCGTGTTCCAACACAGTCCAAATCTGCATTCTGGTCTAGTAAGTTTTTCATCTCAAGCAACATACTAGGAGGATCTTGGAGGTCTGCATCCATCACCACCACCAAATCTCCTGTCGCATATTGCAAGCCTGCATAAAGGGCTGCTTCTTTGCCAAAATTTCGAGAGAAAGAAAGATAATGCACTGCCGGATTTTGCTCCCGATAGGCCTTTAAAAGTTCCAAGGTTCCATCGTTCGATCCATCCTCGACAAAGACATACTCGATTTCTGTTTCCAAATCTGGAATCAAATCTTCCAGAGCCTGATAAAAAAGAGGAAGTACTTCCTCTTCGTTTAAGCAGGGGACAATGATTGACATCACCATCTTAGTCTTCAAATCCATTTGGATGCTTGCTTTGCCAACGCCATGTATCTTCACACATTTGGGTGATGCCGAGTTCTGCTTCCCAGCCTAGTTCTGCTTTGGCTTTTGCAGGATCTGAATAGCAGGCTGCGATATCCCCTGGGCGACGGTCTACGATGCGGTAAGGAATTGGGCGTCCCACTGCTTTTTCCATATTTTGGATAATTTCAAGAACTGAGTAGCCTTTACCTGTTCCAAGGTTATAAACGTTTAGGCCTGAACCTTTTTGGATTTTTTTCAGAGCTGCGACGTGACCTTTAGCCAAATCGACAACGTGGATATAGTCACGAACACCAGTTCCATCTTCGGTATCGTAATCGTCTCCAAACACTTGCACTTGCTCTAATTTCCCAACAGCTACTTGAGTCACATATGGCAAGAGGTTGTTTGGAATACCGTTTGGATTTTCTCCTAGGTCTCCACTTTCATGGGCTCCGATTGGGTTGAAATAACGAAGCAAGACCACATTCCATTCTGAGTCTGCCTTGTAGATATCTATCAAAACTTCCTCTAGCATGAGCTTGGTACGACCGTATGGATTGGTCACTGAAAGTGGGAAATCTTCCAGGATTGGCACTGTATGAGGATCCCCGTAAACTGTCGCAGAAGAACTGAAAATGATGTTCTTACAGTTGGCTTCTTCCATAGCTTTCAAAAGGCTAAGAGTTCCTGCGATATTGTTGTCATAGTAGGCAAGAGGAATACGAGTAGATTCTCCAACAGCCTTCAAGCCAGCAAAGTGAATGACCCCTGTTGGTTCTTCTTGTTTGAAAATGTCACGAAGAGTATCTATATCACGGATATCTGCCTCATAGAAAGGTACTTCAACTCCTGTAATTCTCTCAACAACTTCTAAACTTTTGCGATTGCTGTTGACAAGGTTATCCACCACAACAACCTGATGACCTGCTTGGATTAACTCAATAACAGTGTGGGTTCCGATAAAACCTGCTCCACCCGTTAGCAAAATCTTTTCTTGCATCTTAATTCCTCGATTCTCGGATTATTTTTTCTTATTTTACCATTTTTGATAGGGAATGTCATTTGCCATCCTAGAGGGTAAGATAAAATTTCAGTAAAATGCTTATACTCTTCGAAAATCTCTTCAAACAACGTCAGCTTCGCCTTGCCATGGGTATGGTTACTGACTTCGTCAGTTCCATCCACAACCTCAAAACAGTGTTTTGAGCAGCCCGCTGCTAGTTTCCTAGTTTGTTTTTTGATTTTCATTGAGTATTATTCGCTTTTTACCGGTTTGACATAGTTTTCAATTGGGTAGTTTTCAGGGTTCAAAGTCAACTCCTTGCCTTTGACCAATTGAGCTAGGTGGTAACCAATAATAGGACCAGTTGTGAGGCCTGATGAACCTAGTCCACTAGCAGCGTAGACACCTGCCAATTCTGGCACTTGCCCAAAGAAAGGAGAGAAATCACTAGTATAGGCACGGATTCCCACACGCTCAGCCCTTGAAGTCGCTCTAGCTAAAACTGGATAGTGAGGTAAGGCTGCCTCCTCCATTTGCTGGAGCAAGATTTCATCTACCGTCAAATCAAATCCCATATCATTTTCATGGGTAGCACCTAGGGACAATTTACCACCTGCAAAAGGAATCAAATCCCATTCCCCTTCTGGCATGACAACAGGGTAAAATTCCATGTCTTGGGCCAGCTGATAATCTCGGAGCTGTCCTTTCTGAGGACGGACATCCACAGCATAACCCAAGGGTTCTAACATATCCCCCAACCAAGCTCCCGTCGCCAAAATAACCTGCTCAAACTCCTCTTCACCAATCTGGTAGCCTGATGCTAACGGTGTCAGAGTCACTTTTTCTTTGACCAGCTTGACATGACTGGATTCCAGCAAATGAGTCACTAAAAGTTGGCCATCTACTCTCGCTCCACCAGAAGCATAGAGCAGACGGTCAAATCCCTGCAAACCAGGGAATAATTCATTAGATGATGCTTGGTCCAGAATGGCTAATTGCCCTATCAAGGGAGATTCTTCTCTGCGCTGGAGGGCTAATTCATAGAGTTCTTCCAACTTGGATTCATCCTTTTTCAGGAGAAAGACTCCCGAACGATGGTAAAAGTCGATTTCTTGCCCTGATTTCTCTAAATCAGCTAATAAATCCACATAAAAATCAGCCCCCAAGCGCGCCATTTTGTACCAAGCTTTATTGCGGCGTTTGGAAAACCAAGGACTGATAATTCCTGCTGCAGCCTTGGTAGCCTGACCTTGTCCATGGTCAAAGACGGTTACCTCTAGGTCACTTTCTTTCGAGAGGTGGTAGGCAGCTGTTGCCCCCACAATTCCTGCTCCAATAATGGCAACTTTTTTCATTGTTATAATTTATTCCTTTTGTTTCACTCAAGGCACAACACAGAATAAAAAAGTTTTGTGCCCTTTATTTTGTTTTATACTAGACCTCCATACTATCTTATTCTTTCCAATAATTATCTATCTAAGAGATTATCCTATTCTTAATTGTCAATAAGTTCACCCAGTCCTCTGGAAGACCGTAGTGTCTCAAATCAACTTGTTCTCTACTTCCTTCTTCTAGTAAATTTTGTATTTTTTATTCCAAAAATTCTGGGTTTCTAGGGACATGGACAAAATAAGATGTCTCATTGCTATAAAATAAATAAATAAATAATGTCTTATCATCATTCTCTGAGTTTGTCTCCAATAACTCCTTATCAGAATGATGAAGAGCAGGTAAGGTATGGTGTAAGCGTTCATATAATCTGCCATTATATGAGCATATATTTCTAAGATATCGAAGTGCATTACACCAGGACAATAAGATTTTAGCTGGAATTTTATCATCCTTATACAAGAGCAAACTAATATAAGCAGCAACCTTATTTCGATAACCTGGTTGTAAGGCGACAAGAAATGATGATATATTTCCAAATGTCATTAAACGAAAAACAGTCCAAGGCAACACAACACCATATTGTCTAATCTGATTCTTTACTATGGAATCATCTTGTTTTTCAAAAATAAACCGCGATAAATGATACTTTGTTTTCAAGACAGTATCCTGACGTTTAGGGTTATCCTTGCAGTATTTAGATTGTTCAGAAAAATATAAATCATCGTCTTCAAAAATATAAATAGTTTTTTGGTATCCAAGCGTCAGAGTATCAGCGGTACTCTTTTTCAAAAAGACTTCAATTCTCTCCAATATTTCTTGAAGGAAATTTCTAAGGTAACTATCAAATAAATAGGCTTACTTAGCTAAAATATACTGACGATTAACCAATTTACCATAAATCTACGCAATCCTTTTTATAAAATTCATCGTCAACATTATATGAAAAATCCCAATGAGATTTATCTTTCATATGTTGATACAATTCTTCTTCTGTCAGTGCAGGTTCAATCGCCATTTTTAACGTAGTAGGTGCTAACACAGGATTATAAACTAATCGTATTTTATCAACTATATCAATATTTCAAGGAATATATTCCTTGAAATTTGTTAATTCAAATATGGCAACATTCATTCTAACAGTCTCCACTATATGAAAAAAGGTCACCTAGTTATACATTGCTGCACCTTTGATGACTTCTAATCTACCTAGATTATACCACAATAATCCCTATTAATCAATAGAAATATTTTTTAAGTGTAGTATATTGAGCCTAGAATAGTAGGCTACGGATTCTAAAATATTTCTAGAAATTAATTTGACTTTCTCAATCTCTTTGTTCATATCTTATTTCAATCTACTATATATGATATACGTATGGTTGGTTATGGAGAGCACAATCATCTGACAAAACCAAGTGATAGAGAGCGCTTACATCAACTCCTAAAGAAAGATGGATAGAAAGACGCTTTTCAACTTCTTTCTATCCATTACTTCCTTCAAGAGTCCACACCAGCAATTTTCAGTTCCATTTCATGAACTATCTTACTTGTTTCGTGTTTCTTCTTTATCTTACTCTACCATCAAAGACTTCTACTTGTACTAGAGGAGGAAGCATTCACATTTAAAAGACGGTGTCCTGTTCCCAGAACCACTTCCCCACTAGAAGCTGGTATATTCCCACTACAGGTTTGCGACTAACTTTTCCTATCGTCATTATCCAGCAATGTAGTAACTTCTATGGTCACCTGCGATATTTCAACATGTCGCTTATCTTAGCTGAGCAAGAATCGCTTTGAGTTTCTCAATCAACTCGTCTTCTGTGTGGTCAGACTCTTTCTCATTGGCTAGGAAAGCAACTGCTTGAGCGAGAGCTTCTCGTGCTTGGTCGAGAACTTTCGTATCCACATTTGTAGAATCCAATTCTGCTTCAAGCTTGCTTAGTTCCTTGACCAATTTCTTGAGTTCTGACTCTTTCTTACGACGCGCGATGAGGAAGAGAAGGAGCCCAAGAAGGGCAAGTAGACTGCCAATCATTACTACATATGAAAATTCAGTAGTTGTCTGACTATCGTCTTTCATCTGATCTTTTTCTTGATTTTGCTGGTCTTCTTTCACACCTTTTAAGGAGTCTATTACCTCTCTCACTCTTCTAACAATATCACGCAAATCGGACTCTGTCAAACTTTCGTCATTAAGAGCTTGTTTAATCTCTGTAAGAAGAGCTTTAGCTGACTCAAGCGTTGTACTATCTATATCATCCAAATCTTTCAAACGACTTTCCAATCCTTCAACCAATCGAGCAAGCTCAGACTTGTCAACAGGACGAGTCTCGTTAGGAGTCACTGTAGTTCCTGAATTGTTTGGAGTGCTTGTAGAAACTGGCGTTTCTTGAGTCGAAGTGCTTGCTTGTGCCTGTCCAACAGTAGACGATGGAGTAGTAAGGGTCGTATTGCTACTATTGTCAGTTGTCACACCAGGGGCTGGAGTATTGCCTCTGTTATCTGGTGTCACACTGTTGCTATTGCTGCCAGCAGGGTTGGTAGTAGCTCCATTGTTGGTGTTGCCACTGTTGCTAGTATCAGTACTATTATTACCAGATTTTTTCTCTACGGTTTCTGTCGATGGAATTTCTTTAGTTGTTCCATCTGGTAATGTGACAGTTACGTCTCCATTGTCTTTTACAACTACGTTGGTGGCTGTTGGGTTAGCTTTCGAAACGGCTTCTTTAACTTTGGCTTTTTCGGCTTCTGTTAAATGCGCTGGGTCTGCTACTGGCGTTACTACCAGAGCTGTCTTGTCTGCTTTGTCGACTAACTGCTCTTTCGCTTTGTCTAACTTACCTTGCGCTTCTGTTACTTTTTCTTGCGCTTCTTGAACTTCAGCTGCTGTCGCATTGTCACCTTTAGCTAATACTGCTTTGGCTGCTTCCTTCGCTGCTGCAACATCTGCTTCTGCTTCTTTCTTAGCGGCTTCGTATGCTTGAATACTTTCTGGTGTCTTACCTTCTGTACTTACAGCTTCATCTAACTTCGCTTTATCCTCAGTTAGTTTATTTTTCGCTGTAGTTGTCGCTGCGGTTGTTACGGCATCTTCTGCCGCTTTCAAGGCTGCTTTGGCTGCGTTTACTTTCGCTAGCTCTGCTTGTACAGCTTCTGGTGCCGCATTGTCGTCCGCTATTACTTTTTTCGCTGCTTCCACTGCTTTATCCGCCGCTTCTTTTGCTTTAGTATATGCGTCAACTTTGCTTTGTGGCTTGTCATCTGTAGTTGGTTGACTTGCTACTTCGCTTGCTAAATCGTTATTCGCTTGCGTTAGAGCTGTCTTGTCTGCTGGTTTCACCACATACGTTACTCTTACGTTTTCTGTACTTTGATCTGTATAAGTAACAACAACGTCAAGAGTATGGTTCCCTACTGTAGTTGGATACTGTGTTCCTTCTTTCAGTACAGCTGATGCTTTGTTAGCTACATCTACAGCAGCAAGTAACTCTGCATTTGTAGGATTTTCACCGATTACTTTTGTAATCGTCTTAGTCGTCGGAGCTGTGTGTTCTGGAATAGGATGATTTTGGTTATTTGCTTGAGATTCAACATCGCCATTTCCTCTAGTAGAGGCTGTTGTGATATTTGTATTCCTGTTCACTTTTGTATAGTCAAGCGTAACCTTACCATTTGCTAGACTGATACCATCTGGTAAGGTTGTTGAAGAACTCCAATTATTTCCTCGTTTAACCAGTGTTACTGTGGCATTGGTATTTTGTTTGTTCTTATAAGTTAAGGTCACTTTTTCTGCATCTGTCGGTAATGTAACTTCTACATCTCCATTTTGACGTGTAGCACTAGTTGTTGCACTCGGTTGTTCAAACTTAGCCTTAATTCGTTTAGTTTCTGAAATTTTCGTTGCGCTAGAAGCTTTTACCGCAACTTCCGTCCCGTCTTTTACTAAACTTTTTGGAAGGGTAAAGCTATTGCCACTAGCTGTAATTCCTGCAACAGCACTCCATCCTTGATCAGTTTTTCTAAAATGTTGTGTTTCTGAACGATTACTAGTTTGATTATGATAAGTCAAATCAAACTCAGTAGCTTCCTGCGGTACAGTAATTACAACCGAACCATCTGGTTGGGCTATACCACTTACATCCTCTAATCTTCCTAAAACCTTAGTAGTAGCTGCTATACTAAAGTCAGAGCCGTCCTTCTGCTGCTTAACTGTAACTGTTGAACCTGCTTCTGCTGTTTCAGCTTGGATTAGGATTTTGCCCAGTCCATTTTCATCATTTATAATCGAAATTGTGCTATCTGCATTGGCGTCATCCTTATTCCAGTTGCTACCAGTTTTAGTAAAACCAACAGTTTTTTCTTGTCCAGTAGCATTTGTATACGTAAGCATAACCTTAGTAGCTTCGTCTTGACCTACCATTGATGTTACCGTTAGAGTTTCTTTATCTTGTGAGATAGTTGGAGATTGAGGTGCTTGGACCGTCACTTTTGTAACCAAGTCATCTCGTGAGATAAACTTACTTTCTGATCCGTCCTGACTTGTAACAGTTGCATTTCCATCACTATCCACTGTAACAGTCGCTCCTGGGTTAGCAGCTTGTAGAGCCTTCTTAATCTTTTCAATATCTGAAGAATTTAGTTTCTCTGGATCGGTTACAGGTACTTTCTGCTCTGGGTTGACTAACGGTTTACGGTTCTTTGCAGCTTCTTTTTGCTCTTCTGTCAGCTCCAACAAATCTTTGTGGGAAATCAAGCCACTTGTTCCATCTGGTTGTACAACATAGGCATCTCCATTTTGCCCAACGTTTACAGTAGCACCAGGATTTTTCTCCTGAACCTTCTGAGTAATCTTCGTCAATTCCTCTTTGGTTAGCTTATTTGGATTAGCTACCTTCACTTTTTCAGTTGGTTTTTGGATTTCTTTTGGAGAAGTCGAATCATCTGCAGAATCTGCTTGCCCACTTTGTTTCACAAAATCACTAACAGCAGCTTCTTCCTCTTGTCCATCCGGTCTGGTCACCTGAACCTTACCATCATCTGTTATTTCAACTTTAAATCCTGGATTAGCATCTTCAATAGCTTTTTTTAGCTTATCTTTCTCGGTTTGATTTAGACTACTTGGATTTTCAACGGTAACTTTTTCTGCTGGGCTTACAAAGTCACGGCTAGCTTCTGTAGGAAGTTCTAGTTTAAGCGATTCTGATAGTGGTGATACAAGATAGTCTAAAACAGGTTCATCTGTACCTTCCTTAACCACTGCCGTAACTAGACGAAGTTCCTCATTCCCCACCAATTCTTGTCTATACTTATCAGGAGTAAACTCAACTGTTCCATCCGCCTTAACATCACCACTAGCAAGAATAGTATAGCCAGTAGCTTTTTTAGGCTTATTATCAGAAGCACCTGTGCCTACAGCATCCACATCATTCCCACCTTTAACCAAGAAGGTTTTCAGTTTTGCTTTATCAGGAATATTTGCTGCTTCTCCTTTTGTTCCAGAGTTTGCTTTGATGACCGGTTTTCCTGTGGTCTTTCCTTTCAAACTCTCAGCTGTTGTTTCAAAAGTCGGTTTCGTAAATGGAATGTATAGATAGAGTTTTTCTGTATTTTTTAGATTATCTGCGGTTGTAACCGTAACAGTAATTTGATGGATACCTGAATTGGTTTTGTTAATAGTTCCTGTTAATGGCGTCGTACTACTTAGGAAACCCTCAGGCTCCACTCCACCCTGAACCAAGCCCGTTTTTTCTAAATCAGTTACTTCAATATTTTTGATAGACTTACCACCTGGAACTCGAACCAGCACTTGTAGTTGCTTTCCAGTATAACTGTCAAGATATAGTGCTTTATACTTACTTGTCTCCAAGCTAGAAGCTGCTCCGCCCTCTCCACTTTGTCCAAACCCAATACGAATCTGACTGCTATCGTAGTTGGCTACTTTAGCATCTGATGATTCAGACTCTAAGAGTGAAGTTCGCTTGCCTTCTGCAGTCAAATAAGACTGACCTGAAACACGTGACTTGACAGTATAAGAACCTTTTGTAATAACAACATTTTTGAAGGTTGCATTTCCATCATCACCAGCAATACTGGTTGCTACTTCTTTTCCGTCATGGTAGAGAACCATCTCTACACCTTTGGTTCCGTTAGTTGCAGTGATATCCTTTATCATCCCTGCTTGCTTTTCCAAATCAGTATTTAAACTTGGTTTTTTCGGTTTCACAACAAAATTTAACTGAACCAATTCACCAGAACCGTCAGCAAAGATTCGCTCTACAAGATAAGATTTCACTCCCGGAGTATTGACGATAGTGTCTGCAGCTTCTTTGTTGTTTTCAACTTTGACGCCGTCCTTAAAAAGATTATAAGAAGTTGGATGTGATTCAGCATTATCCCCTACCTTATCCCTATTTTTAAAGTAAGATTCAAGGTCAATGCCTCCATCGCTTTTAGCAATTAAAGATGAAGAGGTACCTGGAGTTGTTGATACATTATTATTTTTCGGCTGCCAAATTCGCCCTTGTACAATCTGATAGTAGCCATTTCCTTCCAACTGAGCCGGATACTTCTCAGCCTGGTCTCCTTCACCGGCAGCTCTACCGTACCACTGATTGACTAGCAAGCGATTAACTGATTTCCCTGACAGCCTAAACCCTTTAACACCCAAGGCGTAATAGAGATTACGGAAAGTCGTATCTGGGGAAGTCGTCTCAAAGGTCAAATGGTAGCTATCATCACGTCCTCCGTCCAAAGAGAAGGTGTAGACTTTCTCGGTTTCATTTTTGATACCAGAGTATTTAGAAGCTGCCTTTTTCTCAACTTCAGTTGGGAAGTTTTTATCAGCATGGTAGTAGAAACCTTTCTGCACCCACCAGTTAACTTCTTCCTTGGCTAAGCCATCCAGACTATCCGTCCGATAACCATAACCTCCACTTTTTGCTGCCGCTCCTGTTGATGCAACAGTCCCCTGCTTTTCATCACTAATTCCATCAGCTGATTGTAAGGCCTTTAGGATTTGATCCTCTCCGTTACCTGCATCTCCACTAGTAGCAGTGGTGCCACCAGTCCTATGATCATAACGAGAAATAGTTACTGAGTTTGCTTTTACAGTGTGGTTTTTAGGTAGGGTAAACCAAAAAGTATTTGATAAGTAGTGGTGTGGACCCCGTCCTACTTTTCCCTTATTGATATCAATCTCCCATTTAAAACCAGTTTCTGTTTTCTTGACTATCCCGTAGATAAAATCTTTCGCTTCCGGAATACGAAACTCTTTTCCGTCCCAATATGCTCTTGAACGTTGCGAACCATAGACATAGGTTCCACGGGCATAAGGTGAACCTGCATGTCCATCTTCTAAAAAGTAGTTGTTCCCATCTACATAAGCATTACTTGGCACAGCTATGTAGCCTGAAGGAACTTCTTGTCTGCTTCCTCTTGAACGAGGTTGAATCGCTGTTGTCACCGGAGTGTTTAACGGTTGTTCATCCTGTTCTGTATCATCCTCATCATCGTCAAGTGGAATAAGGTCATAGTCAGACTGGCTGTCTTTGAGCACCCGAGGCTGAAGGACTCCAGTGCTGCTTGTTTTGGCTGCTATCGTGTCAGCAGATCCTGCCCTTTTCTCTCTCACCTGAGAACTTTCTTGAACAGACTCTGGCTGGCTAGAGTCTACTCCAGTAGTTTTAGGGGCAGCTACTGTCTGTCCTTGATTAGATCCTTCCGCTGACCTCCCTTGCCCTTTTATCTCCTTTGTGATCTTACCTTCAGCAAGTTGCTCAAGTACAACCTCCTTCGACTCTCCCTCATCCGACTCCTGCAGAGCCCCATCAGGGTTACCATCAAATCCAGCGACCACGTCATTAGTTGTAGCTGGAGTGACTGTCTCACTCGCTGCTACTGCACCGTTGGCAAAAAACATCAATGCGGCAACCGCAACACTGGCGGCACCAAAGTG
>NZ_VMMK01000043.1:0-4671 GCF_013277255.1 Streptococcus sp. 2154 | reverse complement strand
CTTAAAAGGTGCAATTGCATCACTACCAGATGGACCTGCGTTGTATTAGCTAGTTGGTGGGGTAACGGCTCACCAAGGCGACGATACATAGCCGACCTGAGAGGGTGATCGGCCACACTGGGACTGAGACACGGCCCAGACTCCTACGGGAGGCAGCAGTAGGGAATCTTCGGCAATGGACGGAAGTCTGACCGAGCAACGCCGCGTGAGTGAAGAAGGTTTTCGGATCGTAAAGCTCTGTTGTAAGAGAAGAACGAGTGTGAGAGTGGAAAGTTCACACTGTGACGGTATCTTACCAGAAAGGGACGGCTAACTACGTGCCAGCAGCCGCGGTAATACGTAGGTCCCGAGCGTTGTCCGGATTTATTGGGCGTAAAGCGAGCGCAGGCGGTTAGATAAGTCTGAAGTTAAAGGCTGTGGCTTAACCATAGTAGGCTTTGGAAACTGTTTAACTTGAGTGCAAGAGGGGAGAGTGGAATTCCATGTGTAGCGGTGAAATGCGTAGATATATGGAGGAACACCGGTGGCGAAAGCGGCTCTCTGGCTTGTAACTGACGCTGAGGCTCGAAAGCGTGGGGAGCAAACAGGATTAGATACCCTGGTAGTCCACGCCGTAAACGATGAGTGCTAGGTGTTAGACCCTTTCCGGGGTTTAGTGCCGTAGCTAACGCATTAAGCACTCCGCCTGGGGAGTACGACCGCAAGGTTGAAACTCAAAGGAATTGACGGGGGCCCGCACAAGCGGTGGAGCATGTGGTTTAATTCGAAGCAACGCGAAGAACCTTACCAGGTCTTGACATCCCTCTGACCGCTCTAGAGATAGAGCTTTCCTTCGGGACAGAGGTGACAGGTGGTGCATGGTTGTCGTCAGCTCGTGTCGTGAGATGTTGGGTTAAGTCCCGCAACGAGCGCAACCCCTATTGTTAGTTGCCATCATTCAGTTGGGCACTCTAGCGAGACTGCCGGTAATAAACCGGAGGAAGGTGGGGATGACGTCAAATCATCATGCCCCTTATGACCTGGGCTACACACGTGCTACAATGGCTGGTACAACGAGTCGCAAGCCGGTGACGGCAAGCTAATCTCTTAAAGCCAGTCTCAGTTCGGATTGTAGGCTGCAACTCGCCTACATGAAGTCGGAATCGCTAGTAATCGCGGATCAGCACGCCGCGGTGAATACGTTCCCGGGCCTTGTACACACCGCCCGTCACACCACGAGAGTTTGTAACACCCGAAGTCGGTGAGGTAACCGTAAGGAGCCAGCCGCCTAAGGTGGGATAGATGATTGGGGTGAAGTCGTAACAAGGTAGCCGTATCGGAAGGTGCGGCTGGATCACCTCCTTTCTAAGGAAAAGGAACTGCGCATTGGTCTTGTTTAGTCTTGAGAGGTCTTGTGGGGCCTTAGCTCAGCTGGGAGAGCGCCTGCTTTGCACGCAGGAGGTCAGCGGTTCGATCCCGCTAGGCTCCATTGGTGAGAGATCGCCAAGTAATGCACATTGAAAATTGAATATCTATATCAAATAGTAACAAGAAAATAAACCGAAAACGCTGTAGTATTAATAAGAGTTTATGACTGAAAGGTCAGAAAATAAGGTTAAGTTAATAAGGGCGCACGGTGGATGCCTTGGCACTAGGAGCCGAAGAAGGACGTGACAAACGACGATATGCCTTGGGTAGCTGTAAGTGAGCGATGATCCAGGGATTTCCGAATGGGGGAACCCAACAGGTACTACCTGTTACCCACATCTGTTAAGGATGTGAGGAGGAAGACGCAGTGAACTGAAACATCTAAGTAGCTGCAGGAAGAGAAAGCAAAAGCGATTGCCTTAGTAGCGGCGAGCGAAACGGCAGGAGGGCAAACCGAAGAGTTTACTCTTCGGGGTTGTAGGACTGCAATGTGGACTCAAAGATTATAGAAGAATGATTTGGGAAGATCAGCCAAAGAGAGTAATAGCCTCGTATTTAAAATAGTCTTTGTACCTAGCAGTATCCTGAGTACGGCGGGACACGTGAAATCCCGTCGGAATCTGGGAGGACCATCTCCCAACCCTAAATACTCCCTAGTGACCGATAGTGAACCAGTACCGTGAGGGAAAGGTGAAAAGCACCCCGGGAGGGGAGTGAAATAGAACCTGAAACCGTGTGCCTACAACAAGTTCGAGCCCGTTAATGGGTGAGAGCGTGCCTTTTGTAGAATGAACCGGCGAGTTACGTTATGATGCGAGGTTAAGTTGAAGAGACGGAGCCGTAGGGAAACCGAGTCTGAATAGGGCGCCTTAGTATCATGACGTAGACCCGAAACCATGTGACCTACCCATGAGCAGGTTGAAGGTGCGGTAAGACGCACTGGAGGACCGAACCAGGGCACGTTGAAAAGTGCTTGGATGACTTGTGGGTAGCGGAGAAATTCCAAACGAACTTGGAGATAGCTGGTTCTCTCCGAAATAGCTTTAGGGCTAGCGTCGACATTAGAGATTCTTGGAGGTAGAGCACTGTTTGGGTGAGGGGTCCATCCCGGATTACCAATCTCAGATAAACTCCGAATGCCAAAGAATTATGGTCGGCAGTCAGACTGCGAGTGCTAAGATCCGTAGTCGAAAGGGAAACAGCCCAGACCACCAGCTAAGGTCCCAAAATAATTGTTAAGTGGAAAAGGATGTGGGGTTGCACAGACAACTAGGATGTTAGCTTAGAAGCAGCTATTCATTCAAAGAGTGCGTAATAGCTCACTAGTCGAGTGACCCTGCGCCGAAAATGTACCGGGGCTAAAACAATTTACCGAAGCTGTGGATACCTTTATAGGTATGGTAGGAGAGCGTTCTATGTGTGATGAAGGTATACCGTGAGGAGTGCTGGAACGCATAGAAGTGAGAATGCCGGTATGAGTAGCGAAAGACAGGTGAGAATCCTGTCCACCGTAAGACTAAGGTTTCCAGGGGAAGGCTCGTCCGCCCTGGGTTAGTCGGGACCTAAGGAGAGACCGAAAGGTGTATCCGATGGACAACAGGTTGATATTCCTGTACTAGAGTATGTAGTGATGGAGGGACGCAGTAGGCTAACTAAAGCAGACGATTGGAAGAGTCTGTCTAAGCAGTGAGGTGTGAATTGAGTTAAATGCTTAATTCTATAACATTGAGCTGTGATGGGGAGCGAAGTTTAGTAGCGAAGTTAGTGACGTCACACTGCCAAGAAAAGCTTCTAGCGTTTAAACATACTCTACCCGTACCGCAAACCGACACAGGTAGTCGAGGCGAGTAGCCTCAGGTGAGCGAGAGAACTCTCGTTAAGGAACTCGGCAAAATGACCCCGTAACTTCGGGAGAAGGGGTGCTGACTTAAAGTCAGCCGCAGTGAATAGGCCCAAGCAACTGTTTATCAAAAACACAGCTCTCTGCTAAATCGTAAGATGATGTATAGGGGGTGACGCCTGCCCGGTGCTGGAAGGTTAAGAGGAGTGCTTAGCGTAAGCGAAGGTATGAATTGAAGCCCCAGTAAACGGCGGCCGTAACTATAACGGTCCTAAGGTAGCGAAATTCCTTGTCGGGTAAGTTCCGACCCGCACGAAAGGCGTAATGATTTGGGCACTGTCTCAACGAGAGACTCGGTGAAATTTTAGTACCTGTGAAGATGCAGGTTACCCGCGACAGGACGGAAAGACCCCATGGAGCTTTACTGCAGTTTGATATTGAGTGTCTGTACCACATGTACAGGATAGGTAGGAGTCTACGAGATCGGGACGCCAGTTTCGAAGGAGACGCTGTTGGGATACTACCCTTGTGTTATGGCCACTCTAACCCAGATAGGTGATCCCTATCGGAGACAGTGTCTGACGGGCAGTTTGACTGGGGCGGTCGCCTCCTAAAAGGTAACGGAGGCGCCCAAAGGTTCCCTCAGAATGGTTGGAAATCATTCGCAGAGTGTAAAGGTATAAGGGAGCTTGACTGCGAGAGCTACAACTCGAGCAGGGACGAAAGTCGGGCTTAGTGATCCGGTGGTTCCGTATGGAAGGGCCATCGCTCAACGGATAAAAGCTACCCTGGGGATAACAGGCTTATCTCCCCCAAGAGTTCACATCGACGGGGAGGTTTGGCACCTCGATGTCGGCTCGTCGCATCCTGGGGCTGTAGTCGGTCCCAAGGGTTGGGCTGTTCGCCCATTAAAGCGGCACGCGAGCTGGGTTCAGAA
Source organism: Streptococcus sp. 2154 (assembly GCF_013277255.1). Lineage (NCBI taxonomy): Bacteria > Bacillati > Bacillota > Bacilli > Lactobacillales > Streptococcaceae > Streptococcus > Streptococcus sp. 2154. The sequence continues at coordinate 487 of NZ_VMMK01000043.1, read as the reverse complement.
CGTCGTGAGACAGTTCGGTCCCTATCCGTCGCGGGCGTAGGAAATTTGAGAGGATCTGCTCCTAGTACGAGAGGACCAGAGTGGACTTACCGCTGGTGTACCAGTTGTCTTGCCAAAGGCATCGCTGGGTAGCTATGTAGGGAAGGGATAAACGCTGAAAGCATCTAAGTGTGAAACCCACCTCAAGATGAGATTTCCCATGATTTTATATCAGTAAGAGCCCTGAGAGATGATCAGGTAGATAGGTTAGAAGTGGAAGTGTGGCGACACATGTAGCGGACTAATACTAATAGCTCGAGGACTTATCCAAAGTAACTGAGAATACGAAAGCGAACGGTTTTCTTGGTTTGAATAGATATTCAATTTTGAGTAGGTATTACTCAGAGTTAAGTGACGATAGCCTAGGAGATACACCTGTACCCATGCCGAACACAGAAGTTAAGCCCTAGAACGCCGGAAGTAGTTGGGGGTTGCCCCCTGTGAGATA